>CALEMO010000344.1 GCA_937910825.1 uncultured Solirubrobacterales bacterium
CCTCCGACCACATTGACGAAGACGTCCGACGTACCGAGGCCGGTACCTGCGTGCCTGGCCAGAACGGCGAGGATCATGCTCAGCCGGTTTCGGTCGATGCCGTTGACCACACGGCGGGGAACCTCGAGCTCGCTCGGCGAAACCAGCGCCTGTACTTCCACCAGGACCGGTCGTGTCCCTTCCATCGAAGCCAGAACGACCGACCCCAGGGCTCCGGTCGCCTCTTCGACGAAACGCGCCGAAGGATCACTGACCTCGCTCAGACCTCCAGACCTCATTTCGAAGACTCCGACTTCGCTGGTTGCCCCGAAGCGGTTCTTGGTCGCTCTCAGGGTTCGATAGGTCCGTTCGCGTTCCCCTTCGAACTGCAGCACGCAGTCGACCAGGTGCTCCAGCACCCGGGGGCCGGCGAGGCTGCCCTCTTTGGTCACATGCCCCACAAGAATTATGGCGATATCCAGGCGTTTTGCGACATCGGCCAGGCCCTTGGCAGCCTCCCTGACCTGCCCGACCGACCCTGGTGCCCCGGTCAGGTCGGCACTGTGCATGGTCTGGATCGAGTCGATCACACAGACGGCCGGCTTCTCGGATTCAATCGTCGCGAGGATCGCCTCCAGCGAATTCTCAGCCATCGCCCGGACCTCAAGCGCGGCCGGACCGAGCCGCTGCGCCCTCAGCCTCACCTGTGCGGCTGATTCCTCTCCGGATACGTAGAGGGTCTCGACTCCCCCGGCCTGGAGATTCGCCATCGCCATCCCGGTCAGGGTGCTCTTTCCGATGCCTGGGGATCCACCAAGCAGTACCAGCGAACCGGGCACAATGCCACCGCCGAGAACGCGGTCGAGCTCGCCGATGCCGGTCAGGTACCTGGGGATGCGCGGCGCGACGACGTCCTTCAACGCGACCGGCGACCCGGGTTTAACGCCGCCTGACGCCTTTCGCCCGGTCGCCGCCTTGGCCCGGGCAGGTACCACCGACTCGACCAGGGTGTTCCACTCGCCGCAGTCCGGACAACGTCCGGTCCAGGCCAACGCTACGTGGCCACAACTCTGGCAAACATGCTGGGATCGAATTTTGGCCACTATGTGAGGGTAAGGATCGGGGTGGACATAAACTCTCCCCTGTGCAGGTGATCGTTTTTCTTCATGTGGTGGCGATGGCGTTCTTCCTTGGCGGCCAGCTGATGCTGGCGGCGACGGTGGTTCCTGTCGAGCGCTCGAACCCTGATCCGGCCCGGATGAAGGCGATCGCGCAGCGTTTCGGGCTCGGTTCCCTGATCGCGCTGGGGGTGCTGCTCTTGACCGGGATGGTGATGGCGTCCCACTATGAGCTTTGGGACTACGGTCCGATGCAGGTCAAACTGGGCCTTGTAGTGGCCCTGATCGTTTCGGTGGCAGCCCACCTCCGGTACCCAAAGGTCCACGCGCTCATGGGGCTGACCTTTCTACTGACCTTGACGATCGTCTGGATCGGCCTCGACCTGCCGGTCTAGCTCAGACCTTGACCAGGTCTTCATCAGGATTGATCCCGTGGCGCTCGGCAAGCTGCTCAAGCTGAGCAGAGATCGGCCAGCAGTCCGGCCGCTCGTCGCCCTCGAAAACGGGTGACGCACCTTTCAGGGCCATCGAGCCGCGATTGTCACCGATCGCCG
Source organism: uncultured Solirubrobacterales bacterium (assembly GCA_937910825.1). Classification (GTDB taxonomy): domain Bacteria; phylum Actinomycetota; class Thermoleophilia; order Solirubrobacterales; family 70-9; genus 67-14. The sequence goes on from CALEMO010000344.1 coordinate 1,652, forward strand.
CAATCTCTTCGACGTCCTCACGGGAAAGGCGGATCTGCTGCGGCAACGCGGCCAGCTCCGCCCGAAGCTCCTCGATCGGCCTGGCCGCAGGCCCGATTTCCTGGATCAGGGTCGGAGCCACACACTTGACCGCCGGGTGGGCCAGGTTCCACTGGCAGGCGAGCTGCATCAGGCTGAGCCCATGCCGTGCGGCGATCGGCCGGATCCGGTCGAGCTTGTCGACGCCGGCTTCAATCCATCCATCCGGCCGGTAACCACGATGGTCGGTCTTGCCGAGCATGGCACCCGGTCTCAGGATGTCCCAGAAAAGGCCGCCGTAGTCAACGACCCGGGTAAGCACGCCGATGTCGTTCGACGCGGCGGCATCAAGCACGTAGGTGCCTGGCCAGGGCTCGAAAGGATTGAGGATGATCATCGCCCAGTCGAGGCGGTCTCCGAAACGCTCGAAGCAGTCGATTACATCAAGGGTGAAGCCATTGGCCGGCCCGGGAGCGACGCCGATCCCGCCGGTCAAGCCCTTTTCCCGCAGTGAGGCCATCGCGTCCCAGACCACCTCCGACGTATATCCGGTCCGGTCGGGATTGTGCAGGAGCAGCAGGTCGAGCCGGTCAACCCCGAGGCGTTCAAGCTGCTTCTCGGTTGCCATCTCGAGGTATCCGGCGTAGTCGCCGGGACCGCGAAGGTCCGCCGAAGTGAAACGGGGAAAGCCTTTGGGGCCATCACGCTCGGCGTTGTAAAAATCGTGTCCTATGGCTCCGACCAGCCTGTAGTCATCTCTCGGCATCCCCGAAAGCGCCTGGCCCAGCAGACGGTCGGCCTCACCTGTTCCGTAGGCATCGGCCGTGATTACGGTCGAGATGCCTTCACCCGGCGTCACCAGGGCCTCAAGCCGTTCTTCGGTAATGGCTTCACCGAAGTGCAGGAAGCGACCACCGCTCCAGGTTCCGATCGCCGCCTGGCCCAGTTCCAGAGTCGAATCATTCATGCCATCAAGCTACCGCAGAGACCCCCTCGGGGGCGGCGCAGCGGAACACCCTGATAGCTTGAATATCCTAAATGAGCACCCCTCTTACGACTCCTTCCCAGCCCGCCAATCCCCCCCGCAAAATGCGGTTCCTGAATATCATCGCCTGGGTGGCGGTCGTCGATGTGCTGCTGCTGATCCCGCTGGTCTGGGCGTCGCGTTTCGTCGCTGACCGGCATGAAGTAGTGGCCATCCTCGGCCCGCTTCATGGCTTCTTCTTCCTCGTTCTGATCGGCCTTTGCGGCTATGGCGCAATTCAGAAGTGGTGGGGCTGGTGGTTCCCGGTGATCGTCGTGATAACCGGCGGCCCGATCGGTTCATTACTCGGCGACTGGATCCTGCGCCGACAGCTTCGGCAGAGCGAGGCGGCAAATTGAGCGCCCTCGATGAAGTCACTTGGAATCTCGACGACCTGCTCGAGATTGTCGAAGCCGACAGCCCCGAAGAGGCAGTGACTGACCTGCTCGACCAGGCCGACCAGGAGGCAGAGGAGTTCGCCTCCCACTACGAAGGAAAAGTGGCTGAACTCGACGGCCGTGGCCTGATGAAAGCGATGAAATACCTGGCCGACATTTCGGACCTGGCCGGCCGCGCCCTGAACTACGCCCACCTGCGCTTTGCCGCCGATACTGCTGACCCTGCCAACGGAGCCCTGCTGCAACTCGGATCTGAACGGGCCACGGCGATCCAGACGAAACTTCTTTTCTTTGACCTTGAATGGGCTGCGCTCGACGACCAGCGCGCCGAAGAACTTCTCGAGACCCCCGGCCTGGATTTCTGTGAGCACCACTTACGTCTGGAGCGCCGCTACCGCGATCACCTGCTGAGCGCCCCCGAAGAGAAGATCATGACCGAGCTGTCGGTGACCGGAGGCGGCGCCTGGAGCCGCCTGTTCGACGAGTTGACTTCGTCGATCCGGGTCGACCTCGAAAGCGGCGAAGAACCGGTATCGCTCGATATCGCGCTCTCGGGACTCCACAATCCGGATCGCGATACCCGTCGCGCGACGGCCGAAGCGGTCACCGAGTCACTGAAGCCCGGCCTTCGCACGCGGGCTTATGTCTTCAATACGCTGCTCCAGGAAAAGGCGACCAAGGACCGCCTGCGCTCGTACCCCCATTGGCTCGCCACCCGGAACCTTTCAAACGAAGCGAGCGACGAATCGGTTCAGGCGCTGGTCGAAGCCGTGAAGGGCCGCTACGAGATGGCCCGCTCCTGGTACCGCACCAAGGCAAAGCTGCTGGAAGTGGACCGTCTCGCAGACTATGACCGCATGGCTGCGATCGCGACCGATGAACAGAAGATCGAATGGCAGCAGGGCCGCGACATCGTCCAGGAAGCGTTCTCTTCGCTCGCACCTGAAGCGGGTGACATAGTCGAGCAGTTCTTCAATGGACGCTGGATCGACGCTCCACCGGGCCCCGACAAGCGTGGAGGTGCCTTCAGCGCATCGACCGTGCCGTCGGTCCACCCATACGTGATGCTGAACTACACCGACAAACGTCGCGACGTACTGACCCTGGCCCACGAACTCGGCCACGGTCTCCACCAGAAACTCGCCGCAAGCCAGGGAATTTTCCACCAGAACACTCCGCTCACGGTCGCCGAGACAGCATCGGTATTCGCTGAAGAACTCGTATTCGGCAGGTTGCTTGAAGCCGAGAAGGACCCCGCCTCGCGCCTCGGGCTTTTGTCCGAATCGGTTGAAGGTCAGATCGCGACCATCTTCAGGCAGATAGCCATGAACCAGTTCGAAGACCGGGTGCATACGAGCCGGCGCTCCGAGGGCGAGCTTTCCGTCGAGCGCTTCGGAGAACTATGGGCCGAGACCCAGGCAGAGATGCTCGGCGACTCAGTGGAGATCACCGAGGGCTACCAGACCTGGTGGTCTTACGTTCCCCACTTCATCGGGTCTCCCGGGTACGTATACGCCTACTCCTACGGACAGCTGCTGGCCCTTTCGGTATACCGGCTGTACGAAGAACGCGGTGACGAAATTGTGCCTGGTTATCTGGAAATGCTTGCCGCCGGCGGCTCGAAGTCGCCGGAAGAACTGGGGCGCCTGGTCGGTGTTGACCTAACCGATCCGGCGTTCTGGGACAACGGTCTGGACCTCGTCGCCGGCCAGATCGAAGCCGCTCAGGCCGCTGCGGACGCAGTAATCTCCAGCCGCTGACGACCCGCCCTTGCCCG
>CALEMO010000345.1 GCA_937910825.1 uncultured Solirubrobacterales bacterium
TGGGCGTTCCGTCAGACGGTTCTTACGGTGTGCCCGATGACATCGTCGCCGGCTTCCCGGTCACCTGCTCAAACGGTGAATATTCGATCGTCGAAGGACTCGAAATTGATGACTTTTCGCGTGAGATGATCGACCGTTCAGCGGCCGAACTCAGCGAAGAGCGCGATGCGGTGGCGGAACTCGGGCTGCTCTAGCCTCGATTTCCCAGTAAGCCTCCGGCGAGCGCGATTTGCGACTGGATTCTGTTCAATTACTGCGTTTGACCCTGCCGGTTGAAAAGTGGGGTCTTGCTGATCCAGCGGGGTTGAGGGCAAAAAAGGCCCGCAGGCGTTTGAAGGCAGCCTCAAGCTCTCTGGCCCAGGGCCAGCTCCGGGGAGGCGCAGGGTGACCCGCCGGCCCGAGCGGCAGATCCGCCCGGCAACATGAAAGAGCCTTTGGCGAAGGCGCTTCGGTTCAGCCTTGGCGAGCGCGCCAGCCAGGCAGAGCGTCTTCACCCAGGCCAGCAGGTCCTGATTGATCAAAGAGATCTCAAGCCAGGCCACATTCGCGACGAAATCGGTGAAGGGAAGGTTCCGCATCCCGGTGTCTTTGCCGGAGCGGATCCAGTCCTCAACTCTGGCTCTCTGGCGGTGGCGAAGTTCCAGCGAGGCGATCTGATTATCCTCGGTGTCGGTGAGAAAACAGGTGAAGTGGCGGCTGTCATGGTCGGTGAACTTGAACTGGCTCCGGGATGGGCTCGTTCCCTGCGGCAGATCATCCTTGATCCTTCGGGCCAGCTGGAGAGATCGACTGAGTCTGAATCCACCGAAACCAAGATTGATCTGAGCCCTGGCTCCCAAATCGGTGATCAACGGACCGATTCAAGTCCAGTCGACCCTGCCGAGGCTTGATTTCGCAGTAGCGGAGCTTCACCGTCGCCGTTTGAGCCCGAATCAGGGCAGGGGGTGATCACCAGCCGGCTGGTGAAGCTGGTCGATCTCGGGATGGCGGGTCAGGCCAGTACGGCTCGACCTCCCGGTCATTCGCGACCTGCTTCTGACCTCCCGCTCTCCAATGGGGCCAGAACCCGGAGCGCCAGGGGAAACGCTCCCGCTGACGAGCAGGAAGGTCGTGCGAAGCCACTCAAAGTCGGCGCTGGTGAAGACTTGCCTCCAGACGGAGAGGTGCCCGGACGCGAGGCGCAGGTTCGTCTTTCCACCATCGATTCAAACTCCGCAGTTCATCATTTCGAATTTCAAACCGGCCGCAGGAGCAGACACATATCGTCAATCTCAACCGTCACTCCACTAGAAAGAGTCACGCCAGATGAATATGTCTCGCCCGGTTCCAGTTCCGAGACGGTGCAGCCAAAGATGGTTGTTTCCTGGTCGTCAGCCATGGCTGGCTACAAGTAAAACCTCAAGCATCCAACGCGGGATAGGACCCTGCTCGGTCACCGAGCCCGCTCCGAAGCTCAGGTGCTCTACTTCTTGGCGGGCTCGAAGTAGGGGTTGGTACCGACTGCGTGGTCGGTCACGTCAACCACCCGGGCGATCTCCGGGACAGCCTCTAAAATCGCGACCTCGATCCCCTGGCTGAGAGTTGCGGTGGCCATCCCGCAGCCCTGACAGCCGCCGCCCAGCCGCAGGTAGGCGGCGTCGTCTTCGACCGCCACCAGCTCGGCATGGCCGCCGTGCTCGGCAATGGCCGGGTTCACTTGCTGTTCGAGCACCTGGGTCACCCTTTGAGCAACGCCACCGCTCAGGTCAGCGGGTGGGCGAGCTTCGATGGGCGGGCTCGCCGGTGGCGCCGACGGTGTCATCATCGGAAGCGCCGTCGGGGCCGCCTTCGGGGTAGGCGGTTTGTTCGGATTGACTACGGTGAAGCCGCTCTGTTCGGGGCGCTTTGACCAGTCGATCGTTGCACCCCGGAGCTTTTCGACGCTCGATTTCGGCACCACGATCGCCAGATCGCCGTGACGCTCGACGGCGTCGGTCGGGCTTGCGCCACGCAAGCCGTTGAGAGAGATCTTGTAGACGTACTTGCCGCCCGAGATGCCGCTCACCTCCACCCACAGCGCCTCATCTTCGGGGTCATCAAACTGACTGCGAAACTCCGCGACCTTCTCGATCGCCTGATCGGTGATCGCCAGTAACAGTTCGGCTGTGTGTTCGGCAGTCATCTCATATTCCGTATGGTCGGCTGTTTGCCGGTGGCTTCGGCGGCCGCTACTTATGATACGCATGTGCCCCGTATCCTTTTGCTGCTGCCCACGGCAACCTACCGCGCGAGCGATTTTCTGGATGCTGCGCGGAAGCTTGACGTCAAAGTGATAGTCGCCTCCGAGCAACGCCAGACGATGTCGGAAATGATGGGAGATCGTGCACTGGTCGTGGACTTTGACCACCCCGAGGCCAGCGCCGAAGCAATCGTGAAGCGAGCGAAGGAGAAGCCGCTCGACGCCGTGGTCGGCGTCGACGAGCAGGGAGTGCTCGTGGCCGCGCTCGCCGCGGCACGCCTGGGACTTGCCGGCAACCCACCGGAGGCGGTGGCAGCGAGCACCGACAAGATAACGATGCGCAAAGCCTTCTCGGCCGCGGGCATCCCCCAGCCCGAACACGCCATTGCCGGGCCCGACGCGGACGTGGCCCGGCTCGCCCGCGAGGTCGGGCTTCCCTGCGTGGTCAAGCCCGTTTCGCTGTCGGCGAGCCGCGGCGTCATCCGGGCTGACGATCCGCCGGCGGCCAGTGCTGCGGCACTTCGGATCCGCGAGATTCTCGCCGACGCCGGTCAGGACACGGATGCGCCGCTTCTGATCGAGCGCTACGTCCCGGGCGTCGAGGTGGCCGTCGAAGGCCTTCTGCGGGGCGGCGCCCTTGAGACCCTGGCGATCTTTGACAAACCGGATCCGCTCGAGGGCCCTTACTTCGAGGAGAGCATCTACGTGACCCCCTCGCGCCTGCCCGCCGAGACCCTCGACACCGTCAGCCGACTGACGGCGTCAGCCGCTGCCGCGCTCGGCCTCCTCGAGGGACCGATCCACGCCGAAGTACGGATCGATTCGGACCGCCTGTGGATTCTCGAGCTCGCCGCCCGCTCGATCGGCGGGCTCTGCTCGCGCTCGCTGCGCTCCCGGCTGGGTCTAAGCCTCGAGGAACTCATCCTGCGCCATGCTCTCGGGATGCCGCTGGATGACCTCGGTCATGAGAGCGTGGCCTCCGGGGTGATGATGCTCCCCATTCCGAAGGCCGGCATGCTCAGAGAGGTGCGCGGGCAGGCTTACGCGCGGGCAACGCCAGGCGTGGACGAACTTGACATCTCGATCCCGCTCGGCAGGACGGTGCGAACGCTGCCTGAAGCCGACCGATATCTCGGCTTCCTCTTCGCTCATGGCAAGACGCCGGAAGCGGTCGAGCGCACCCTTCGCAGCGCCCACGGGCAGCTCGAGATTCTGATCGACGACCCTCCTGAGTAAATGTGACCGAACGCTATCCTTGGCCTATGCGGGTTCTTTTGATCTCCACTTACGAACTTGGCCATCAGCCACTGCAGTTGGCCTCGCCGACGGCCGCGCTGGAGGCCGCTGGACATCAGGTTCGTACAATCGATCTCTCCGTCGAGCAGCTTGACCCAGTAAGTATCGAGTGGGCCGAAGCGATCGGCATCTCGGTTCCGATGCACACCGCGATGCGGTTGGCGATCGGCGCCGCCGAACAGATCCGGGTGCTTCGGCCGCGGTTGCCGATCTGCTTTTACGGTCTCTACGCCGCGGTCAGCGACGACCTGATCGGTGGAGTGGTCGACCGGCTGATCGCGGGCGAGTACGAGTCGGAGCTTCTGGAGTGGGTTGAGACGCTCGGCGACTCTTCGAAGCGGCAGCCAGCGACCAGCTCGATCGATCTTGGGCGACCCGAGTTTCACATCCCGAACCGGGAAAAGCTGGCACCCCTCGGGCGCTACGCGCGGCTGGAGCGAGGTGGTGAGGAGCAGCTCGCGGGATACGTCGAGGCCAGCCACGGCTGCGTCCACAAATGCAGGCACTGTCCGGTGCCGGTTGTCTACGACGGCCGGATCCGGATCGTCGAAAGCTCCGTGGTGCTCGCCGACATCGCCCAGCTGGTGGCGGCGGGAGCAAAACACATCACCTTCGGCGACCCGG
>CALEMO010000346.1 GCA_937910825.1 uncultured Solirubrobacterales bacterium
GGAGTTCAGGCGGAACACCATCTGGCCGGTGCCGGCGCTTTTCGTTGCCCTGGCGATAGTCCTGGGCATCGTTATGCCGGGGGTGGACGAGAATACGAGGGCCGACATCGGGATCGACTACGGGGCGAGCGCCGCCCAGGGAATCCTCGGCGCGATGGCCGGCGGCATGATCACCTTCACCGGCTTCGTCTTCTCGATTCTCCTGCTCGCGGTCCAGTTCGGCTCGAGCCAGTTCTCGCCGCGCATGCTGCGCCGTTTCCTGCGAGACCCCACCACGCGGATCTCACTCGGCATGTTCATGGCCACCTTCACCTACGCACTGCTGGTTCTGCGCAGGATCCAGCCGGTTTCCAACGAGGATTTCATCCCGGACTTCTCGGTGAGCATCTCCTTCGTCCTGCTGATCCTCAGCATGATCATGTTCCTGCGGCTGATCAGCCGGACCACCCAGGGGTTGCGCGTGGCCGCGGTGCTCGGGGACCTTGGTCACGAAGGCCTCGATGAACTGAACAAGGCATACCCCCAACCAGCGGATCCAAAAGTTGATCAGGACAGCCATCCGGTGATCAGGCAGTCGCAGCAGGTGAGCGTGAACCCGTTCACACAGAAGCCGGGGATCCTGCAGAGCGTCGATCTCCTTGGAATCGTCGATCTGGCCGAGGGTGCCGACGTCGTGATCGAGTTGGTACAGCCGATCGGCGATCACATCGGAACCGGTGAGCCCATGTTCCGGATCCACGGCGACGCTGCCGGCCTCGACGTCGGGGCGCTTGACAAGTCTTTCGCGGTTTCCGACGAAAGGACGATCAACCAGGACCCGGCGTTCATCTTCCGGCTGCTTTCCGACATCTCCTCGAAGGCGCTTTCGCCGGGCGTGAACGACCCGACCACGTCGGTCCAGTCGCTCGATCAGATCGAAGTTCTGCTGCGGCTGCTCGGGCGCCGCAAGTTCGACCGCGGCACGATGAAAGATTCATCCGGTCAGACCAGGTTCCTCTTCTCCACACCTACATGGGAAGACTTCCTCAGCATCGCGCTCGACGAAACACGCATCTTCGGAGAGGGTTCGATCCAGGTGTCGCGACGCATGCGTGCGCTGCTCGAAGACCTCCACGACATCGTTCCGGCCTACCGCCGGGCGCCGGTCGAAGCCCAGATGAGGCTGCTTAAGGCGAGCGTCGAGCGCACCTTCAGTGACCCGACCGACCGTGAGATTGCCCTGACCAGGGACCGTCAGGGCGTCGGCACGCCGCGTTTGGGATGACCCCGTCCCCCTCTTCACTCCCGGCGAAGGTGGCGGTTGTCGGACATACCGAATGGGCCGAATTTGTTCAGGTGGAGCAGGTGCCTGAGCCCGGCGACATCGTCCACGCTTCTTCCTGCCTGCAGCTCGCCGCCGGTGGAGGAGCGGTGGCCGCAGTCCAGATGCGGCGCCTCAACGGGCAGTGCATTTTTGTCACGGCGCTCGGCAGCGACCAGGTCGGCGAACGTACCCGGGCGGGGCTGGAAGCGATGGATCTGGAAGTCGAGGCCATCTCACGGATTGCGGACCAAAGGCGTGCCTTCGTTTTTCTCGACAACACCGGTGAAAGGACGATCACGACGATCGGGAAGCGGCTGGGCCCCAAGGCCGACGACGCTCTTCCCTGGGAGAAATTCGACGAAGTTGACGCCGTCTATTTCACAGCTGGAGATGCCGGTGCGCTTCAGCAGTCCCGGCGCGCCCGGAACCTGGTGGCAACGGTTCGGGCCACTCGCGCCCTGAGCGACGCCGGAGTCGAGCTGGATGTGCTGGTGGCCAGTCTCAACGACAAAGGCGAGCAGTACACGAGGGGTGACATCGAGCCGGTGCCGCGCTGGGTGGTTCGCACAGACGGATCCCGTGGTGGCACACTCGAATCGGCTGACGGGGAGGTGCACGACTGGTCTTCTGTGCCGGTCCCGGGCCCCAGGGGCGACAACTACGGGGCCGGCGACTCTTTCGCCGGCGGGCTCACCTGTGGCCTCAGCCTCGGGTTGCCCATCAAGCGCGCGATAACCCTCGGTGCCTACTGCGGAGCAGCTGCGGTCAGGGGGCAGGGCCCATACGGTGCCCAGGCGTCAGCCGAGGACCTGGCCGACTGGCAGCGCCTCTACCCCGAACCGGGGTAGCCCCGGATGCGGGTCGGTTCGCTCGACCGTGGGCTGGTTCATTCGGACGGGAAGTCCGACGAAGCCCAGCCGAGGGGTCCTTTGCTGCCGGCCGCATATTCCTCCAGCGGGACTTCCCCGTTTCGCCAGGCGTTATCGACCGGCTCGATGATTCGCCAGCAGTCGACCGCGGTATCGCCCCGGACCGAAAGGGTCGGGTCGTCGTCGAGCACACCCTTGAGCACCTCGCCGTATTCGGGCAGGTCGCCTTTACCGAAGCCCGCCTCGAGGGTCACCGGGTCGATACCCATCGGATCACCTGGCCCCGTGACGTTCATGTCGAGCCGCAGCCGGTCGGGCCGGTCGACGCCGATCAGTCCTTTCGGAACATGCGGCGAAGGGTGGAAGTTGAAAACCGCCTCTTTACGCGGGCTGCCCAGCGCCTTGCCCGAGCGCAGCCGGAAAGGAACTCCCTGCCAGCGCCAGGATTCGATGCCGACCACAATCTCGGCCAGCGTTTCCGTTTCCCGGGACGGGTCGATTCCTTCTTCGTCGGCGTAGGCCGGCAGGTCACGGCCACCGCAGTTGCCGGCCGTGTAACGGGCCCGCCGGCTCGATTCGACCGGATCGTCATCCCAGAGGCGGGTTGCCCGCAGGATCTGGCTCGTGTCGTCGCGGAAGTCCCGGGCGGTCATTGAAGCCGGGGCCTCCATGGTGAGCAGGGCGAGCACCTGGAGCAAGTGGCTCTGGATCATGTCGACCATCGCACCGGCACCATCGTAGTAGCGGGCCCTTGATTCCAGTCCCAGGTCCTCGTCCCAGATGATGTCTACGCTCTCGACGTGCTCGCTGGTCAGGACCGGCTCCAGCACCCGGTTGGCGAAGCGCAGCCCGATGATGTTCAGCACGGTGGAAAAGCCGAGGAAGTGGTCGACCCGGTGGATCTGGTGCTCATCGACCAGCTTGAGCAGCAGTTCGTTGAGGGCGGCGGCGCTGTCACCGCCGGTACCGAACGGCTTTTCCAGCACCAGCCGGGTTGCCTTTGGCAGATCGATTCCGGTGAGCGCTTCGCAGGACCTGACGGCGATCGCAGGCGGCAGAGCGAAGTAGAGGATCGGCGGCCCTTCGCAGGCGTCCAGCAGACTTTTCATATCTTCGGCCTTGGTCACGTCGGAGGCGATGTAGCGAGTGCTCGCGAGCACGTCGTCGATCGCCGCGCCGCTTGCGCCAGCCTCGGCGAAGGAAGCCGTGACTTGGTCGTGCCAGCGCTGCTGGCCCCAGCCGTCGCTACCGCTGCCGATCAACACCAGGTTCCGGGCGAGTCCCGAAGCCAGCAGCGATCCGAGTCCGGGCAAAAGCAGCCTGGCGGTCAGGTCGCCGCTGGCACCGAGAATCAGCAGCGTTTGTCTGCCACCGGCCGAATCAGCCAAGCCGGGCACCCCAGGTATTCCTCACTGACTGGCCGGGCTCGAGCTGGACCAGGCCATCGCCGTTGTTGAAAGCGTCCGGGGCACAGCTCATCGGCTCGGTGCCGAGGCCTCGCCTGGCCCGGGCGGCCGAGAGGGTATCGCCGGTATAGGTCTGGACGAACTCGTAGCTTTCGTCGACCCAT
>CALEMO010000347.1 GCA_937910825.1 uncultured Solirubrobacterales bacterium
GAACATCCAGATCCGGCCTCGACTTCAGCGCCTCCGCCAACGCAGAGGTACTGGCACCGTCATTGACCAAACGGGATTGCCGCACCACGGAATCCAGGAATTTACCGATCCTGATCGAAAAGTCACCGTTCTCGGTCAGCTTTATTCTCTTCTTCGTAAATACGTTCACCTTCTCACCAGGTGCGAAGGGCTTGTTGGGGATAAAGCTGGCACCCTTACCATCCGAATGTTTGAGCCGTTTACCCAGGTGACGGCCTGTCTGGGATCCGTAAATCTTTACCGGCCCCAAGTTGCCCGGCTCCACGCCACGAAAGCTGAAAGTAGTCAGCTCTGAGGCGACTGGAGTTCCGGGTGCCGGGAATACGGATACCGGTTTGGCCTGCTGCTTGGCTCCTGCGCCACCTGCGAACATCAAAAATGAAAAGGCCGCGAATGCGACTATCGCACAGCGGGGAAAGCAGACGGCTCCGTAAGTATTCATTCTTCTCCCTGAACGTTGGATCGGTATACGCGAAGCGTAACCTACCAGACCGATTTGGGTGAAGCTCGAGGATTTGCTAAGGCCAGCAGTCATTAGGCTCTAGCGCGGTGTTGACTTGACCCGGATCGTGAAGCGCTTGCCGGCCTTGACCTTGGTCGGGGCTGTGACCTTCACCTTTATCTTTGGCTTGGCGGCAGGTGTCACCGCTTCGATCGGGCCAAGCGCGTTACTCGTGGGCTGATCATCACCTGGCCGCCGGCGCCATTACGGAGCAACTGCGATGAATTTCTCCTGGCCGGCCGGACCGCCCCAGGTGACTGAAACCTAGGGGAGCCAGCGGCTGCTGTACGGGCGGTCCAGGTGACGTCGTCGGGGCTAGTCATGACCGGGTCGGTTCCGTTATCAGAAACTGCGACCAACCTCTCTTCACCTTTGGGGGCGCCCTGGGCAACTGCTTGCCATTGGTTACTGGCGGATGGTGCCTGGGAGGTGCAGTCAACCCCGGCGACGACGGTTGCCTCGCATCGCTGCCACTGATAGCCGAGGGTGCCGGTCCAGTTGCCGGGGTCGGCGGGCAGGGTTTCGCCGACTTCGGGAGTGCGGGTGATCGAAGGGGCCACGGTGTTGACCGGAGCGGAGTCTGCCTGAGCGCTTTCCGCTGCCAGAGACAGGGCGAGGGCCGCGATCAGCAATACCAAGCAGGCTCGAAAGGGCCTGCGAACTAAACAAAGCGATCGGTCACGCCAGCGATTGTTTGCGGATAATCATTGATACCTCCCATCAGCCGGTCTGGATTCCCCAAGGAAACAGATAACTTCTTTTAGATAGCAAATGGAGCCAGTCGGGATCTAACCGGCGACATCCTGCTTGCAAAGCAGGTGCTCTGCCAACTGAGCTAAGGCCCCGCGCGGGTAAACCCGTCAGGGGATTGTAAGGAACAAAGGCCGATCGGAACCGGCCGGGGCCACAGGAGACCTCAGTCGCCGAACTCGAAGTCCTTGGGCGGCTTCTGCTCGAACCAGAGCCGGTCGTGCTCGGGGGTCTCCTCGAGGAAGTCGGGAGTGGCTTCGAGTGGATCGTTCTGGTCGAAGAATTCGCCAGAGTCCTCTTCGTCGGTTCCGCCGTCGTCAGAACCCGAGTCTTCGGGTTCACCGAGGTGTTCGTCATCGAAATTCGGGTCCGGGTCGGCTGATTCCTCTGCGGGCACCGGCTCACGTTCCAGTGTTTCGACGTCCGCGGTCTCCTCGGGGGGGCCATCCAATGCCCGGTCCAGTTCATCCGAGAGCGAGCTCTCGCTGAGCACATCGATCTCGTCTTCCTCGGCGATCGCGGCATCGACGTCGTAATGCTCGGTCGGACTGTCGCTAAGGCTCTGGCGCTCGCGTTCGAGCGCGTCGCCCGCGTCATCATCCGCAAACTCGGCTTCGGCTTCAGCCGGCGGTTCAACTTCGCTCGCCTGCTCGGGGGACTCAGCTGCCGCCTCGGCCTCAGGCTCTTGTGCCTCGGCTGCTGAATCGTCGTCCACCTCGGAAGGCGCCTCGGTTTCGGTGGGCTCTGAAGTCTGCGCGATATCGGGTGGCAGCTCGTGCTCGGTCGCGGTCTGTTCGGCCTCGGGGGACTCGGAGGCTTCCTGCTCAGCCTGGCGACTGGCCT
>CALEMO010000348.1 GCA_937910825.1 uncultured Solirubrobacterales bacterium
GGAAGAGAACCATCACGATCAGAATCAGGACCAGAGCGGCGGCCCAGGCTCGATCGATGTAGGGCTCCGGCGGCACGCCCGGATTCTTGTACTGGTTGTAGGCGAATACTGGCAGGTTTTCCATTCGACCCGAAAAGGGATTCAGGTTCACCGAGGAAAAAGCTCCCGTGGTGATCAACAGTGGGGCCGTCTCGCCGATGATGCGGGCAACTGCCAGCATCACACCGGTCACGATCCCGGTCATGGCGGTCGGCAGTACGACTTTTGCCACCGTCCTCCACTTGGAAACACCGAGGGCGAACGACGCTTCCCGCAGTCCGTCGGGGACGACCCTCAGCATCTCCTCGGTCGAGCGCACCACGATCGGGATCATCAGCACGCTGAGTGCGACCGAGCCCATCACGCCCATGCGGATGCCGGGTCCGAAAAAGATCGCGAAAAGAGCGAAGGCGAACAGACCGGCCACTATCGAAGGGATGCCGGTCATCACGTCGACGAAGAAGGTCAAGGCGCGCTTCAGCCTGCCTTTTCCGTACTCGTGCAGGTATACCGCCGCCATGATGCCGATCGGAACCGAGGCCAGGGTAGCCACTCCGGTGATGATGAAGGTACCGATGGCCGCATGGAGGATTCCGCCGCCTTCACCGACCACCCCGCGCATCGAAGAGGTGAAGAACTCTGCGTCCATGCGAGCCAGGCCCTTTGAGACGACTGTGTAAAGAAGCGATACGAGGGGCACCATCGCCAGCGCGAAGAGTGAGGTGATGCTGAGCGAGACCGCCCGGTCGAATGCCTGCCGTCGACCTTCGACCGACCGGGCCCACATGTATACGACCAGGATCGAGATCAGGGTGGTACCGACCGCCCAGATCGCGATGTTGAACCCGACGGCGGCGAGGATCGCTGCCAGAACGGTTCCGGTACCGCCAATCGAGGCCCACACTGCCCAGGACGGGATTCGTGCGTCAGCCGAAGCTCTCGCCGGCTCGGGAGCCATTGCCGGCTCCGGGGCCGGCTTCAGGTCGGTGGGACTCAGCTGGTCTCCGTTCTCGAGATGACCGCTCTGGCGATCATGTTTACGGCCAGCGTTATGGCAAACAGGACCAGGCCGGAAGCGATCAGGACATTGACGTCAAGACCGGAAGACTCGGGAAAGTCCAGCGCGATGTTCGCGGCGATGGTTGAAGGATTGGAGGAGCTGATCAGGTCGAAGGTGACCCCACCCGAAACAGAGAGGATGATCGTGACTGCCATCGTCTCGCCGAGCGCCCGGCCAAGGCCGAGCATGGAACCGGCGACGACCGCCGACCTGCCGAACGGTAGGACGACCATCCGCAGCATCTCCCAGCGGGTGGCCCCCAGCGCCAGCGCGCTTTCCTGAAGACCCCTGGGGGTCTGGGTGAAGACCTCGCGGGCAACCGCGCTGACGATCGGCAGGATCATGATTCCGAGCACGACTCCAGCCACCAGCATGGTGCGACCGGTGGTCGACGCAGGGCCGGCAAAGAAGGGCAGGAAGCCGAGGTGCTGCTCAAGCCATTCCGTTAACGGGACCGAAGCCGGGCCGAGTACCGCGATTCCCCAAAGTCCGTAGATGATGCTGGGGATGGCCGCCAGGAGGTCGACCAGGTAGCTCAGAGTGTCGGCTAGCCGGCGTGGCGCAAGATGACTGATGAACAGTGCCACGGCGACCGCCATCGGTACAGCGATGACCACGGCGATGACCGCGGCAATGCAGGTGCCAAAGGCCAGTGGAGCGATGTAGGAAATCAGGCCGTTGCCGCCGGGTATCTCGTCGGCGGAGGCGGTCAGGGCCGGCCAGGCTTCGATCAACAGGAAGATCGCAACCCCGGCAAGCAGTGCGAGGATCGTCACCCCGGCGCCGGTGGCCATGCCCGAGAACACCTTGTCCCCGATGCCCCTGGGCGGGCGGGGTGAGCCGTTGGAGACGGCTGCGTCCGGGTTGTCGGCTGATTCGCTCATTTCACTTTTTTCGGTACTTGAAGTTTCGTATTGGAAAAACGTGCCCGGGTGGCCTTCTTATGTGCCACCCGGGCCTGCGACCCGAGCCCGGATTGGCTCGGGCCGACTTCTTGACCGGAGCTTACGAGCCGATCGCGTCAACCGCGGGCTGGAGCTTCTCCCGGAGGCTGTTGGAGATCGGCGCCGAACCGGCGGCCGATGCTGCGACGTTCTGACCCTCTTCGCTGATGACGAAGTTGTAGAACGCCTTGACCATTGCTGCCTCATTCTCGTCGTCATACTCGGTGCAGAACAGCTCGTAAGAGACCAGCGAGATCGGGTAGATCCCTGACTCGGTCGTACCACGATCCAGGTCATAGGCGATTACGTACTCACCCTGGCCTGTTACCTGCTTGGAAACATCGACGATCTCAGCCGCGGCTTCAGATGACGGCGGCACATACTCTTCGCCGACCTTGATGTTGACTGCGCCGAGATCACCGATCTGGCTGAGGTCGGCGTATCCGATGGTGCCGGATCCGGCCTTGATCGCGGCGATCACGCCGGAGGTACCCTGAGCGGCTTCACCACTCTTGATCGGCCAGTCACCGCTGACTTCGAAGTCCCAGACGTCGGGGGCTGCCTGCGAGAGGTAGTCAACGAAGTTCTCGGTGGTACCTGACTCATCCGAACGGTGAACCGGCGCGATTCGCTGGTCGGGCAGTTCGGTGCCTTTGTTTTCGGCGGCGATCGCCTGGTCGTCCCAGTTGGTGATGTCGCCCTTCATGATCTTGGCCAGCGTATCGGCCGACAGGTTGAGGTCATCCACACCGTCGAGGTTGTAGGCAACTCCGATCGGCGAGATGTAGGCGGGCATCTCAATGAAGCTGTCCACACTGCCGCACCTCTCCTGGGCACCAGCGAGCTCTTCGTCTTCCATCGCCGCATCGGAACCTCCGAAAGCCGTTGCGCCGGCGATGAACTGCTCGCGGCCGCCGCCTGATCCGACCGGGTCGTAGGAAATGGTCACGTCGGGGTTCGTATCCTGGAAAGTTGCGATCCAAGCCTGCATCGCAGCTTCCTGAGCGCTGGAACCGGCGCCAGCCATCTGGCCTGAAAGGTCCGAGCCGCTGGATCCTCCATTATCACTGTCGCTGCCACATGCAGCGACGCCGAAAGCCAGGACAGCCGTGAGCGGCAGGGCAATCAGCAAGTTCTTGATTCTCACTAGTTTCCTCCAGTTGTTCGATTTATGCCGCCGTCAATTCCTGGCCGCAATTCCGCAGTGAACACTTACCGGAGGCCTGTGGTGTTACCGCCGTGTGAAAGTGATGAAACGACACTTCTCAACGCGGGGTCGCCAGAATTTGGAATTCACGCACGGTGCGCATCAGCGGTCGCCCATCGGCGAGCACAGTGCTCTCTTCAAACCGGACCTCGAGCGGCCCCGCCGTCATGCTTGAGACTCCCGGCTGGGGAGATGCCATCTGCGTGCCTTTCCGTATTCAATTTCGCCGCGAAACCGCCGCGGCGACGCAGCGAGCAAACCGGGTCGCCGGCTATTCGGTGTTATCGCGTTGTAAAGGCCGTGAAAAGGTTCGCCTCAAAAAGCTCGGCCGAGCGGCTCAGATCGGATGTGAGGCGTCTTCGAACTCCCGGAAGAGCCCGGTGACCACAAATGCGACCTGCTCGCCCACGTCGACCGTATTGTCGCCGATCCTCTCGATCGCCCTGGCCGACAGCAGCATGGTCATCGCCCATTCGCGACGCTCGGGATCATCACCGATTTCAAGGGCGACCGTGAAACATTCCCGATTGAGCCGGTCGATCAGGTCGTCCTGTCTGACCAGGTCCTGGGCCAAGGCTTCATCACGCTCGGCGAAAGCTTCTTTGGCCTGAGCGACCTGGGTATGGGCCTGGCGCCCCATTCGG
>CALEMO010000349.1 GCA_937910825.1 uncultured Solirubrobacterales bacterium
ACCTGCTGTACCAGTCGACGGCTTCGGCGATTCCGGCCGGGAAATCGGTGAGCGGCTTCCAGCCGGTGAGTGTTTCCAGCCGCGAAGCGTCCACGAACTGGCGGTCAATCTCACCATCGGGATTGCGGTCCAGCAGGAAGTCGGGTTCCCGCTCGGAGCCGGTTGCCCCTTTGATCCGGTTGATCACTTCGCGGACCGACCTCGGTTCACCGGTCCCGGCGTTCAGGGCCTCGCCCCGGCCGGGGCCATCAAGCACGGCCCCTTCGATCGCGAGGTATGCGGCGACCGCGTCGGATACGTGCAGGAAATCACGCTGCGGCGAGCCGTCGGAGCGGATCCGGGGATCGCGGTCTTCAAGGTAAGCGGTCACAACTTCAGGAACAAGGCGAGAGAAATTGAGGTCGCCGCCGCCGTAGACGTTGGCCAGGCGGGTCACGCCTACCGGCAGGGCCCAGGACTTCCAGTAGCTGCGGCTGATCATGTCGGCCGCCGCTTTGCTGCCTTCATACGGAGCGGCCGGTCTCAGTTCATCGCCTTCGCTATATGGCAGGGAATCGCTCGGTCCGTAGGCCTTGTCCGACGAAGCGACAACGACCGCCGAAACCGCTGCCTCACGACCGGCTTCGAGAATGGTCCAGGTCCCCTCGACGTTCGAACGAAAGGTTCCGAGAGGGTCTTCAGCGGCCGGCCCCACCAGAGTCTGGGCCGCCAGGTGGAAGATCGAATCCGCTCCGGCTGTCGCACGGGCGACGATCTGCGGATCGGCGACATCGCCTTCGAAAAGCTCGACCTCCCCGGCGAGTCCATGGAGAGTCAGCGCCCTGCCCGGAGCTTCGGGCAGGTCCAGCACCACCACTTCATCACCCCTCTCCAGCAGCGTCTTGACCAGGCGACCGCCGATGAAGCCTTCTCCGCCGGTGACTAGCGATCGAGCCACGGAGCTTCACCCGCCCGCCAGAGGTCGTTCAAAGTGACCAGGTCCTTGTAGGTATCCATGCAGTCCCAGAAACCGTTGTGACGGTAAGCCTTGAGCTGACCCTCCGCCGCGAGTTCCTCCAGAGGCTGGCGCTCCAGGACCGAGTCGTCCTCGAGGTATTTGAAGGCACCGGGTTCGAGGCAGAAGAAACCACCATTCACCCAGTGCTCGCTGCGTGGCTTCTCGCGAAATCCGGTTACGGTGCTATTTTGGTCCATTTCAACGACGCCCCACTGGATATTCGGCCTGACGGTTGTCATCGTCGCGTATCCCCCGTGGGCGTTGTGAAAGTCGAGCAGCTCGGCGAGGTCGATGTCCGCGACACCATCGGCGTAGGTGGCGCAGAAGGTGCCGTCGTCGACATAGTCCCGGACCCTGCTGATGCGGCCACCGGTCGGAGTATCGAGGCCGGTGTCGATGCATTCAACCGTCACCCCTTCCGGCCAGACCGCGGAGCCTGTGAATTCTTCGACCATCTCCCCCAGGTATCCGGTCAGCGGGAGAAACCGGGTGAATCCCTGCGCGGCATAAATCGAAATCACGTGCCAGAGCAGGGGGCGACCGCCGACCTCCACCAGCGCCTTGGGCAGGCTCTGGGTCTTTTCCCTCAAGCGGGTGCCACGGCCGCCGCTCAGAATCAGGACCGGCGGCTTCAGCCTCCGGCCACCGCGGGAAGAATTGTTATCTCGCTGCCATCGTCGATCGCCGTCGCGAGCCCTTCGCCATAGCGAATGTCCTCACCGCCGACGTAGACGTTGACGAAGCGGCGCAGCTCACCGTCCTGGGTGATTCGCTGCTTGAGGTCGTCGTGCTGCTCAAAAACCGAGTCGAGCACCTCGCCAACTGTCGAGCCGTCGGCACTGAGTTCCGGGGCACCGCCTGTGGCGGCGCGCAGCTGGCTGGGGATTTTTACGGTGATGGGCATCAGACTGCTACCTCCTGGCCGAAATGGGACTCGAAGCTGGCCGGATCGGGCTCGATAGTGGTGAAGGCAAAGCTATCGCGATTCGCGTCAAGCGTCTTCAAGCCTTCACCGGTGATGTAGACCACGACTTTTTCGCCGGCCCTGAGCTCGCCTCGCGCGGCGAGCTTCGCCAGTACGCCGACGGTTACGCCACCGGCCGTCTCGGTGAATACTCCGGTGGTCTCTGCCAGCATCCTGATGCCGGCCTTGATCTCGTCATCACTGACCGAATCGACCGCCCCGCCGGTCTGACGGGCCTGTTCCACGGCGTATGGGCCATCGGCGGGATCGCCGATGGCGAGGCTCTTCGCAATCGTATTCGGTTTCTGGGGCCGGCAGATCGTCGAACCTTCGGCAAAGGCAGTAGCGACCGGCGAGCACCCTTCAGCCTGCGAGCCGTTGAAGATCGGCATCTCGCCTTTAACCAGGCCGATGTCGAGCCACTCCTGAAAGCCCCGGTGGATCTTGGTGAACAGGGATCCCGAAGCGATCGGAGAAACCACCCGGTCAGGCAATTTCCAGCCGAGCTGCTCGACCGTCTCGTAGGCGAGAGTCTTCGAGCCTTCGGCGTAGTACGGCCTCAGGTTCACGTTGACGAAGGCCCATGGCTTTTCGTCGGCAAGCTGGGTGCAGAGGCGATTCACGTCGTCGTAGTTGCCGTTTACGCCGACCAGGTTGGTGCCGTAGATGTCTGTGGCGATCAGCTTCTGCTCTTCAAGATCGGCCGGGACGAAGACGTACGAATCGAGTCCTGCGGCAGAAGCGTGCGCAGCTACCGCGTTTGCCAGGTTGCCGGTCGATGCGCAGGCAACGGTTTCGAAACCGAGTTCCTTGGCTTTCGCGATGGCCACTGCGACAACCCGGTCCTTGAACGAATGCGTCGGATTTGCCGCGTCGTTCTTGATCCAGATCTCGGCCTCTGTGCCAAGCCGCTCGGCCAGTCTGTCGGCCTTGATCAGCGGGGTCATTCCCGGCTCCAACGGATCGCTGGCCTTGCCTTCGAAAGGCAGGAAGTCCGAGTACCGCCAGATTCCGTTGGAACCGGTCTGTATCCGCCGCTTGGCGCCTTCCGGATCCATCCCGGAAAAGTCGTACCTAACCTCAAGCGGGCCAAAGCATTGCGCACAGAAAAAATGGGCGCCGAGCTCGTATTCGGCCTCACATTCCTTGCATTTCAGATTTTTCGCTGCCATCCGATCACCTTTCAGTACAAATGAAAAACCTTCGCCTGTGGGGCGAAGGTCCGATCGGACTTCTCCCCACATCTCCCGGCTGTAAAGCCGCTGGATTTGGCACCTTCAACAGACTTTCGTCTGATGTGGTTGCCGGGGTTTCATTGGGCCAAGTCCCTCCACCCCTCTAGATGTGGCGCTTATGTAAGGAGTTACCGTAGCAAACGAGGGGCGCAGAACAACGATTCCGCGATCGGACTCAGCGCGAGGTGCGTGGCACCCTGAGCCTGGCCGAGAAGGTTCCGCCTCCCTTGACGAAGAAGATGCCTTTCACCTTCTGGCCCGGTTTGGCCGGCCGTTCAGGGTCTCCGTCAGAAGCGCACCGGTCTGGAAGATACCCCCCGCGAGCCACCGCTGAAACCACGAAGCCGTGTAGTGGTCGAGGTCCGCCCATACCTGGTTTCCGCCGATCTCCCCGGCGAAATCATCGTGTTCGATCCCCCGGAGCACCACCTCCATGCTCGGCATGCCGTAGCCACGCCACGCATTCCAACCGCCCAGCTTGATCGACGGATCGAAGACTTCGGGCAATCCGTCGCAAGGTTCGTCCTCGGCAAATCCAAGCGCGGGAGTCACCGGGATGAATACTCCCTGGGGTTCGCCGTAGCACTAGAGTCCGTTGCCACTGAGGTCGCCGGTCAACCGGTAGCGCAGGTTGTTGAATCTGACGATCGCGTCGATCCCGAGATCGGTCTGCTGATCGGCAAGGATCGGTGTGTCGATCGTGCTGGCGAACACTGCCCCTTCCTCATATCCGGCGAAGCCCAGCCTTCCGACGTCGGCGTAGGCGGTCGCGTCCAAGGCCAGATATTCGGCTACAGCGGCGTCTTCGTCAATTGCCACGTTCGCCCACTCGACGACTTCGTAGAAATCGGGGTCTTCGGGAAATCCGGGGTCC
This sequence comes from uncultured Solirubrobacterales bacterium, assembly GCA_937910825.1. Classification (GTDB taxonomy): domain Bacteria; phylum Actinomycetota; class Thermoleophilia; order Solirubrobacterales; family 70-9; genus 67-14. The sequence goes on from CALEMO010000349.1 coordinate 4,071, forward strand.
GGAGTGTCGTGAACCACGGTTACGAAGCCGTGTCCGGCCAAATACTGGGCTGCCCACCAGAGGGTGCATTTGTTTTGGGACAGGCCCGGCTGGAGCACCACCACCGGGCGGGCGCCGGGGAAGGCAACCCTATCGGCAGGTCGCAGAACGGCTCCGTCGTAGTAGCGCTGCGGCGAAGCGGCCGGAACGTTCGGGCACTGGACCGACTCGGCTACCGCATCCCCCATGAGCGCCGGCTGGAGCTGGCCGGAACAGATGTCTTCGCCGCGGAGGCTGCCGGGCACAAGAGGGAAACCGCAGAAATCAGAGTAGCGAGCAGCAAGGACCCCCTCAACTTCATTGCCCGATGCTACCCGGCTTTCAGATGGTCGTGCTCGTTCATTCTCATTTCCGTCACACCGTGATTTCCCCCGTGTCATATCCTTCAGTCATGCCTTTCAAGCGGACCGACATGTCAGGAGGCGGCGATGCCGAACCTCCCTCGTCTCCGAAGGCCTCGTGAACCCCTTGGTTCGCCGGGCCCCCAGTCTGAACCCGAATCGTCCGTACCTAACGTAGAACTGATCGAAGCGGCCGGCCTGCGCTGGTTCAACATCGAGCACCCTGATGGTCCCGAACGCGCTTGGCTTGAGGAGCATTTCGATTTCCACGCCCTGGACATCGAAGACGTACTTTCGCGCAACCAGCGGCCAAAGATCGATGAATACTCCGAGTATCTCTTCCTCGTCCTGCATGTGCCGGTATTCGACCGCAAAGCCGGGCGCCTGGGCGCCGGTGAGCTAGATCTGTTCGTCGGTCCTGATTTCGTAGTCACCCTGCCCAACCAGCCCGTACCGCCCGTCGAATACCTCTTCTCCCGGTGCCAGGACGACGAAGGCCTTCGAGAGAAGATTTTCTCCCGAGGCTCTGGCTACCTGATGTACCGGCTGGTCGACGACAGCTTCGATTACTGCTTCCCGATGCTGCGCAAGATCGGTAACAAGCTTGACGCGCTCGAGGACGAGATCTTCGACGGCCGCTCCGAAGATGTGGTCCGGGACATCTCCAATACGAAGCAGGAGATCATCAACTTCCGCAAGGTGATCCGCCCACAGCGACCGGTATTGCGAGACCTCGAGAAAGTCAAGACAAGGTATCTGGCCAACGACCTTGACCTCGAGATCTATTTCGACGACATCGTCGACGCCCACGAGCGGATCTGGGACATGCTCGAGAACTACAAGGAAGTGGTCGTCGGGCTCGAAGAGACCAACGAATCCTTCCTCAGCCACAGGGTGAACGACATCCTGCGGGTGCTGACCGCAATCAGCGTGATCGTGCTGCCACTTACCCTGATCGCCTCCATTTTCGGTATGAATCTGGTTCTGCCGGGCGGCGGCGATCCAGAGACATCATCGGACATCGACTTTTACATAGTGATCGGGTTGATGCTGGTGATCCTCGTAGGGATGCTCGTGTACTTCCGCAAGCGCCGCTGGCTATAGCCTGCGTATTCGTGACGGCGAATGTCTGAAAACCGAATCTGGGCCCCCTGGCGTCTCAAGTACGTGAAAGATGCCGGCAAGGACGACGAAGATACCTGCGTTTTCTGCGCCAAGCCGGCCCTCGGAGACGATGAGACGGCACTGATTGTCCACCGCGCGAGCAACTGCTTCCTGATCCTCAACCTCTATCCGTATACGAACGGGCACCTGATGGTCGCGCCGTACGAGCACATCGGGCGCATCCAGGACATCCCGGCCGAAACCACCACCGAAATGGTGGAAATCGCCAAGACCGCGATGAACCGGCTGGAAGAGGTCTATCGCCCGCACGGTTTCAACGTCGGCTTCAACCAGGGCAAAGCAGCCGGGGCCGGGGTCGAACACCACATCCACATGCATGTGGTTCCCCGCTGGAGCGGGGATACG
>CALEMO010000350.1 GCA_937910825.1 uncultured Solirubrobacterales bacterium
TCGCTTCGCCGAGCTGCGGCCGAGGATCGTCTGGGACAGGACGGAAGGAACGATCGAGGGCCGCAAGGGCGCGTTGTCCCTGGTTGTGACGAATGCCGGCACGATCCCCGACCGGGGTCTTTACGGAGTTCATCTCCCGGACGGCCGCCGGGTCGGTGAGCTCGACGAAGAGATGGTCTACGAGGCCCGTGCCGGCCAGGTTTTCCTGCTGGGTGCATCGAGCTGGAGAATCCAGGAGATCACCCGCGACCGGGTGATTGTCATCCCGGCACCGGGTGCCCCGGGTGCAGTTCCCTTCTGGCGTGGTGACGGCATCGGCCGTCCGGCCGAACTGGGCAGGGCCATAGGTGCATTCTCCCGTGAGGCCGTGAATGCCGAGTCGGCGGAGCTCGAAAAAAGCCACGACCTCGACCCGATGGCGGCCAGGAACCTGATCGCCTACCTCAAGGAGCAGCAGGACGCTACCCGGGTGGTACCTTCGGATACCACGATCGTGATCGAGCGTTTCCGCGACGAGATCGGCGACTGGCGCCTTTGTGTGCTCTCGCCCTTTGGCGGTCGCGTGCATTCAGCCTGGGCGATGGCGATCAGCCGCAAGCTGCGCGACGAAGACGGCCTCGAAGCCGACGCGATCTATTCCGATGACGGCATCGCGGTCCACCTTCCGGATGCTGACGAGCCGCCCTCGAGCGAGCTCGTCCTGATCGAACCGGATGAGCTCGAAGATTTGATCGTGCGGGAGTTGGGAACCTCAGCCTTGTTCGGTGCGCGCTTCCGCGAGAATGCCGCCCGGTCGTTGCTGATTCCCCGCGCCTATCCGGGCAAGAGAACCCCGCTCTGGCAACAGCGTCTCAAGTCCCAGAGCCTGCTCGAGGTTGCTCAGGACTTCCCGCGCTTTCCGGTGATCCTCGAGACCTACCGCGAATGCCTGCGTGATGTCTTCGATCTGCCGGCCCTGGACAGTCTGCTGCGGGGTATCCAGTCGCGCAGCATCACGCTGGTCGAAGTAGAAACCCCCTCCGCCTCACCTTTTGCGTCGTCACTGCTGTTCGACTACGTGGCGACCTACATGTACGAAGGCGATACGCCGAATGCCGAACGCCGGGCAACCGCTCTCTCCCTGGACCGGGAACTATTGCGGGAGCTGCTCGGACAGGACGAACTGCGTGAGTTGATTGAACCGCAGGCCCTGGTTGACGTCGAAGAGTCGCTCCAGCACTTGAGTGAGAACGGCAGGGCGGCGGACCGCGATGGCCTGCAACAGATACTGCGCCGGGTCGGCGATCTGACGGAGGATGAAGCCGAAGCGCGCACCGAAGATGGCAAGTCTGCCAAGTCGATGCTGGCAAACCTGGTTAAGGAAAGGCGCGTAGCCAAGGTCAGGATCAACGCCGAGCAGCGCTTCATCGCGGCTGAAGATGCCGGGCTCTACCGGGACGCTCTTGGCGTCTCGCCTCCCGGCGGTCTGCCCGAGGTGTTTCTTGAGGAGCGCGAAGAGCCGATGCTGACTCTGGTTTCCCGCTACGCGCGAACCCATGGCCCGTTCCCGACGGCCCAGCTGCATGGCCGTTACGGAGTCGATCCCTCGCCGGCCCTCCAGCAAATCGAGGCATCAAGCGTGCTCGTAAGGGGGGAGATCCTTCCCGGCGGCAGCGAAAGGGAGTGGTGCGAAGCCGATGTGCTGCGCCGGGTTCGCCGAGTCAGCCTGGCCCACCTGCGCCAGGAGGTCGAACCGGCTGATGCGGCGACCTACGCGCGTTTCCTTTCCTCCTGGCAGGGAGTGGATCGCTTCCGCCGGGCGGGCGCCGGGGTCGATCGCCTGCGCGAAATCATGGTCCCGCTACAGGGGGTTGCGCTCACCGCGGCCGTCTGGGAGCGCGATGTCCTGCCGCGCCGACTGGGCGCTTACAAGCCGGTGTGGCTCGACGAGCTCTGCACGAGCGGTGAGCTCGTCTGGATCGGTGCCGGGGCGATCGGCAGAAGCGACGGAAGGATCGCGTTCTACTTCCGGGAAGACATCCGGCTGATCGGCCCACCACCAGCCAACGCAAAGCTTGATATCCCGGAAGGTGCGGCGCAGGATGCGATACGGGAAAGGCTTCTGCAGGGGCCGACCTTCTGGCTCGACCTGGTTGGCGAACTGGACTTCAGCGCAGAGCTTCTGCATTCGGCGATGTGGGATCTGGCATTCGCCGGCGAGATCACCAACGACTCCTTCGCGCCTTTGAGGGCACCGCGGCTACGGGCTGTACCGTCGCTCAAGGCGAGTGGGCGGCGCTTCTCCCGCCGCCGCGCTGCCGCTTCACCGACCGTCCAGGGCCGCTGGTCGCTGACCGAGCCGCTCTACAAAGGCGCGCCCGAAATCGGACCGCGTTACCGGGCACAGGCAGAGTTGATGCTCGAGCGCCACGGCATCCTCACCCGTGAGATGGCCCTGGCCGAAGGCATTCCCGGGGGTTTTTCCACGCTCTACCCCGAGCTGTCGAACCTCGAAGTCCTGGGCTCGGCAAGGCGGGGCTACTTCGTCGAGGGCCTCGGCGGCGCACAGTTCGCCATTGCCGGGGCGGTCGAACGCCTGCGCTCTCAGCCGTCAGACGACGAAGGCTTGACCGTGCTCGCTTCGACCGATCCGGCTAATCCTTACGGTGCCAGCCTGAAGTGGCCGAAGCTGGAAGGCAGGCGACGGCCGTCACGCAGCCCCGGCGCCTACGTGCTGCTTCGCTCCGGTCTGCCGCTGCTCTACCTGGAGAAGGGCGGCAGGGGAATTCTGCGGCTCGACCCGCAGCTGGAGGGTGAAGGGCTGGTCCGGCTGCTGGCGGAATTCGCCCGCTGCGCCGAGGAGGGACTGATCGCACCGCTGAAGGTAGAGCGCTTCGACGGTGAGCCGCTGATCGGCTCCGGATTCGAAGCGCAGCTCCTGGCGGCGGGATTCAGCCGTCAGCCACGACGGCTGGTGGTGCCGGCCTGATGCCCGGGAATTCTTATTTGGTAGTTGGACCCCCGTAGGGGATACTGCACTTGTGGCTCAGGTTGAGGAAAGTGTCGTGGAACTGCTGCGCAGCGTGCCGCTGTTCGCGGAACTGGATGAGGCGGAACTGGAGAGATTCTCCCGGGTGGCCGTGCCGCGCTCGTACCCGCAAGGGACCCGCGTCTTCCACGAGGGCGATCGCTCCGATGCCTGTTACATAGTGCGCTCGGGGACCTTCAGGGTCACCCGGGAACACCCGGACGGCCGGGCGATTACCTTGGCCACCCTCTCGCCCGGAGACATCGTCGGCGAGTTGGCGATGCTGGATGGTGAAGTCCGCTCGGCAAGCGTCGAGACCCTCGGTGGCAACGGCGAGCTGCTCGCCCTGCCCGCCTCGGATGTGCGCTCACTTCTCGAGAAGCATCCAGACATCACCGTAAAGATGGTCGCCGCGCTGACCAGGCGGCTCAGGGCCGCCAACGAACGCCTTTCCCGGCAGTCCTTCCAGACCGTGCCCTCGC
>CALEMO010000351.1 GCA_937910825.1 uncultured Solirubrobacterales bacterium
AGCGACCTCTCGCGTGTGAAGCGAGCGCTCTCCCGCTGAGCTACGCGCCCGGGAAACGGTGATGATAGTTGCCTCGAAGCTTCCAAGGTTCCGGAGCTTGCTAGTGGCGAGGATCGGCACGCTCAGGGCGTGCTGATCCTCGCCACTAGGGCCGCCGGGCCGGCCAGGCCGGGCTCCGCCCTATGGGCCGGGCCTCGACTCAGGCGGCTGGGGCCTTGCCGGCCTGCTTCCGGTCGAGCTCTTCGAAGTAGAGGTCGCCTTCGATTGAGATCGAGGGCATCAGCCGGTCCAGCCAGCCCGGCATGTACCAGCACCACTTGCCAAACAGGCTCATCGTCGCCGGCAAAAGCACGCAGCGGACCAGGGTCGCGTAGATGATGATCGCGAAGGCGGTGCCGACCCCGAACTGCTTGACGATCGGGTTGCCGTTGAGCACGAAGGCGAGGAAGACCGTGGTCATGATGATCGCCGCGGCGCTGACGATCCGTCCGGTCGAGGCGAGGCCGTCGATGATCGCCCGCTGCGGATCTTTGTATTCGAGCCATTTCTCGCGGACCACGCTCATCAGGAAGACGTTGTAATCCATCGAGAGGCCGAACAGCACAGCGAACATCATCAGCGGCACATAACTGACTACCGGGATTGCCCCATCGAGGCCGATAAGCGAAATGCCTCGGCCGACTTCGAAGACCGCGGTAGTCACGCCGAAGGCAGCGGCGACCGTAACCAGGTTCATCAGTGAAGAGATCAGGGCGATTCCAAGCGAGCGGAAGGCCATGGTCATCAGAACGAAGCCGAGCAGGACGACCACCGCGATAGTCAGTACCAGCCGCTCGGAGATCAGAGTCGCCAGGTCGACGTAGCTGGCGGTGGTGCCCCCGATGTAGGCCTTCAGAGAAGTACCCTTGGTCGCCTCGGGCACGGTCGTATCGCGGAGTTTCGTGACCAGGTTGGAGGTTGTTTCAGACGAAGGACCTGTTTTCGGAGTCAGGCTGATCGTCGCGGCGGTCCCGTTCGGGCTGACTGATGCCGGTGAGGCCGAAGCCACGCCGGAAGCTTGCGAAAGGTCGGTACTCAGGGTCTGGAGCTGGGCCTGAACGGTTGCCTGATCGCTCGAACTGATCGCCACGGCGACCAGGAAGTTGGCGTTGGCTCCGGGTCCAAATCCCTTGTCGAGCAGATCGTAGGACTTGCGTGCTTGGGTATCGGTCGGGAATGAACCGTTGTCCTGCTGGCCCAGGTAAAGCTGGTGGGCCGGGTAGGCGAACGCCGCCATCACCACCAGCGAACCGATCAGCGCGATTACCCGGTGACGGATAATCGCTTCCGTCCACTTATGCCAGCTGCTGCTCTCGCTCGACCCTTCCTGTTTCTCCAGAGAGATGAACGGCAGCTTGAAACGGTCGAGCGACTTGCCTGAAATTGCCAGGAGGGCAGGCATCAGGGTGAGGGCGGCCAGCATCGCGAAGAGCACGCCAAGGGCTGAGGAATAGCCCATGGCTGAGAGGATCGGCACTTTGACGACGACCAGACAAAGCAGGGCGAGAATCACGGTAGAACCGGCGAAGACCACCGCGCCACCGGCAGTCGCGGCAGACCTCGCGGCGGCTTCGTGCGGGTCAAACCCCAATCCGAGTTGCTGCCGGTGGCGGCTGACCAGAAAAAGTGCGTAGTCAATCCCGACCCCAAGTGAAATCATGGTCGCAAGGGTCGGCCCGATGGTCGGTACATCGACCAGCTTTCCGAGCAGGTAGACAGCTGAAATACCGCTGATCAATCCGATCAGGGCGGTGACCATAGGCATCCCCATCGCGATCAGGGTCCCGAAGGTGAAGAGCAGAATTACGACTGCTGCAGCAAGACCCACGATCACGCTCAGGTCGACTGCCGGCGAGGAGACGGCGTTGCCGATATACCCGCCGACGCCTACCTTGAGACCGGCTTCTGAGGCGGGTTTGGATAGATCAACCAGATGATCGCCTTCGGCGACAGTCAGATTGGACGGCGAATCCTTGATCGCGATGGTGATTACCGCGGTCGTTTGATCCTGGCTGATCAGCTGTTCGGACTGGGGCGTTCCGCCCAGTGGGCTTACGACCGAAAGAACCTGTGGGTCCTTTTCGTAGCGATCGACCGTATCCTGAATCGGCCCCGTGTACTCGGAGTCGGTGATCTTCTTGCCGTCGGGAGCCCCGAGCGCGATCGGGTTGGAGCCATTGGCTGCCTCCGGCCAGCGGTTGTTCAGCAAGTCGGTTGCTTTCTGACTGCCCGTGCCGTTGAGGGTGAGGTTGTTTGAAGTATCTCGGCCTGTGACTGATGAAAGCGCAAAGAGCCCACCGGCGATAACGATCCAGGCTACGACTATCAGGTAGCGGTGGCGGGTGCAGAAATGGCCGGTGCGGTACAAGATGGGCGTCATGGACGAACACTATAGGCGACAGAAGATGAGAGTTCTGCTGCTGGCCGGGCTGGTAATTGCCTGTATGGCTGGGTGTGGTTCCGGCGAAGGCAATCCGTCCGGACCCTCCTCTGGTGGGCAAGAAATGACTGCCGTGGGCGTTGATCAGGAGGTCACT
>CALEMO010000352.1 GCA_937910825.1 uncultured Solirubrobacterales bacterium
CACCAGGCAAACGTGAGAGTGCAGAGGGCGGCAGCGGAGGGCGGACGGCGGCGGCGCCTTCGACCTGTGAAATATGCTCGCTGATCAATGCTTACGGGACTCCAACGAAAGCTGCGAATGGCACCGGACACCTACGAGCGGCACCGGCTGATCGCGGAACTGGTCGGGGATCCGACCGACCTGCTGGATGTAGGAGGAATCAAGGGGGAATTAGGCCTTTTCCTGCCGGATACCGGCATCACGACGATCAACATGTCCGGGGAGGACGCTGATACCCACTTCGACGGGGACGAGCTTCCATTCGGCGACCATGAATTCGAGGTGGCGGTGAGTCTCGACGTGCTGGAACACATTCCACACGATCAGCGGGCCCTTCACTTTTCCGAGCTCGCCCGGGTCGCCCGCCGCAAGGTGATCATCTGCTGCCCACTCGGCTCGTCCGAGCACGTCGAAGCGGAGCGTGAACTCTCAGCCTGGTTCCGCGATACGACGGGGCAGAACCATCGTTTCCTGAACGAGCACCTTGAGACCGGTCTGCCCGGCGAGGACGAGCTGAACCGATTGGCGCAGGCGACCGGCCACCCTCACCGTCTTCGTTTTCATGGTGATTTCCGAGAGGCCAACCTCGCTTTCATGGCGAGCACCAGGCTGCGAACTGCCCGGACGCCTCGTTCGCTCGTCGAATACGCACGAATTCGCCTGAATCCACGCCGATCGCTGGTGCTGGACGAAAACAGTTCGGATCATTCGAACCGGGCCTTCGTGGAGCTCGAAATCACCCCCTCCCAGGCGAACGCTTGAGCGAATCTCCACTCGATTCACCGCCGGATCCCGCTCCCGTAGCCGGTAGCAGCGAGATGCTGAAAGGCCAGGCCGTCAAGGGCGCCGCACTGCTCAGCATCCGCCAGATCCTCGTAGGACTGGTGACCGTCGTCGGCATCGTCGCGCTGCCGCTGATGCTCACGCCGGCGGAATTTTCGCTTTACGGCTACGTGAGCGCGGTGATTCTGATCGGGGCGGCGCTGGGCGATCTAGGCCTGGGCGCGTACATCATCAAGAACCGGGTGACCGACCGGGACATGAGCCGCAGCCTCGGACTCCAGGTTGCGTTCTGGCTGCTTCTCTGCCTCCTGCTGCTCGCCGTATCGCTAACGCTCAATCCTTTCGGCTTTGCCAACTCGACAACTTTGCTGCTGCTGCTGGCGCTCCTGCTGTTTTCCCTGCAGGCGCTGCCGACGGCAGTCCTCGAGAAGCAACTGCGTTTCGCCAGCATCTCCGCAATCGAAGTGACCCAGCGGGTGACCCTGATCACGATCGCCGTCACGCTGGCGGCGATCGAGCCGTCCGAATGGTCGATTCCCCTGGCCGCCGCTGTTGCTGCCCTGGTTGGCTACCCGGCAGTGATGATCGCCTCGAGATGGCGCTGGCGGCCGCGGCTGGGTGGCGGCGAACCGATCTTCCGCGGCTTCTCGTCCCAGTGGTGGCAGGTCAGAATGGCCAACCAGGCCGCGTACGCGGCCTATCCGCTGCTCGGCGGGCTGCTCTTCTCGGCTTATGACGTGGGCCTGATCGTCTGGGCCCTGGCAGTGACTTCGATTCCGGCCTACCTCGCGCCGATGGTCGCCCGGGCAACTTTTCCGAC
>CALEMO010000353.1 GCA_937910825.1 uncultured Solirubrobacterales bacterium
TTCTCCGGCTGGGCGGGCTGCGGCGACTTGGATCCGGTCACCGCAGGAGCCTTTGCCCCGGCCTTTGCTTCGGCAACCGGTTTCAGGGCTTCCGGTTGTTTCGAAGGCTCTGGTTTCTCCGCGCTCTCAGCCGCGGCTTTGGCAGCAGCTGCTTTCGCGACTTCGGTCGGATCGACCTTCGGCGGCGTTGGCGCGGTCGCCGACGGTGGCACGGGAGCGGCAACCGTTTTCGGCGGCGGAGTAGGGGGACCGTGCTCCTGCGTATGCTCGCCGGTATCTGGCAGCTCGTGCTCGGCTGTGTATTCGCCGGTGTGTTCGCCCGTCTCGGGAAAATCGTGCTCGGCTGTGTATTCGCCGGTCTCCGGCAGATTATGCTCGGCGCTGTCAGCTTCCGGCGAACCGGCTGCAACTTCTGCGGTGAGGTTGCTCAGCTCCTGCTGGACTTCGTTCACTTCGGCGGATCCGCGTGCGAGCAGCGCGTCATCCCAGTTTCCCTGGACGAACATCCCGAGCGCAAGCTCCCCGAGCGCTTCTCGTCGATCGAGATGGAGCTCTTCGAGCTGCCGCTGCTTCTTCTTCAGGGCACCCTTCCTCATCTGCTGCCCCCATCATTACCTAACTCGACGACCGGTACGGGCTTCCCCTTCGAATTCCCAAGGATCTCGCGGTAGGCGACGGCCACTCGATCAGCCATGCGACCGGCCGAAAATGACTGTGAAACCGGTCTTCCCTGGGTTCGGGGATCGTCAATCTCGAGCATCTTTGAAGCGAACCGGGACCAGCTTGCGGTCTCGTAATCTTTACAAAGCGTCTGCTCCACTCCGGAGCAGGCGTGGGGCGCGACGCCTACCGGGGTTGACATCACAGGCACGTTGCAGGCCAGGGTCTCAAGACAGGCCAGGCCAAAGCCTTCGTTGTCGGACGTGACCAGAACCGCGTTTGCAGCATTGATCCAGAGGCTCATTTCTTCCGGAGCGATCCTGCCACCCGTGAGCAGTTCGACCCCGGTGTTGCGGGCTACCTCTTCGGCCCGATCGAAGCGCTTCTCCGGGCGGGTTGGGTCGGCCGGAAAGAACAGGTAACGCTTCGAGGGATCCAGGCCGAGCTTTTCTTTTGCCGTCTGGCGATCGATCTGGTCGAACCGCGAAAGGTCCGCGCCGCAGGGCAGCACAGCCGTCCGTCCTGGTGGTCGGGGAAGTCCCGGCCGACCGCTTTCGGTCTCGAAGAGCGCTTTCGATGCTCCGGCCACCAGTTCGATCCTCCGGGTGAGCGCCCGGGACATCGGCCCGACGATGCGATGTCGCACGTCGGTGCCGTGAAAAGTGACGACAACCGGCTTGGCTCCGGCGAGCGCGGCGCACCAGCCGGCGAGCCCGTAGTGGGCGTGAACGAGGTCGAAGTCGTTTTCCCGGATCAAGTTGCGGATCCTGCGGGTCGCCGGCAGGTATTGGGCCTTTCCGGGCTGGAAAGTAAAAAGCTCGACCTCCATCCCGGTCTGCCTGAGGGCCTCCACCTGGTCGACGACCCAGCGGCCGCGCTGCGGCGCGGCCGGATCGGCACCGAAGTTCATCACTGTCAGGACCCGCATCGGGAAAGGTTATCCGGGAGCTGTCCGCTGCGGTTCCTTGAAGGTTTGCGAACAGAATTGTTGCCTGCGTCCAAAGCCAGGTCGGGCCGTTTGCCAGAGCATTGGCAGGCAATCAAACGAAGGAGGAATCATGGTTTACGCAGCTCTGGGGTACGCGCATGCGCAGGCGGTTGATCGCATGAGCGCCCTCGGCCACCGGCTCAGTGGGCAGAACGGCCAGGGGACCGTCGAATACGTCGGCTTGATCCTGCTGGTCTCACTGCTGATGGTCGGGATGGTCGTCGCGATGAAGGGCTTTTCGGGTCGCCAGGGGACTGAACTGGCCGAGTTGATCGTGGACAAGATCCAGTCGGCGGTGGACAAGATCGCCTTCCGCTGACCCCAGTCCGTCCGGGCGCATCGGGGTCTGCCGGTGCGCCCGGCCCGGGGTCTCTGGGAAACTGGCGGCATGTCGAATAGAACTCGCAGTTTCGATCGTGGGCCAGCAGACCTCAGGCCGGTCGATATCCAGCCCGGTTTCGTTTCCAGCGCTGATGGTTCCGCCCTGATTTCGGTCGGGGGCACGCGGGTCATCTGCACCGCTTCGGTGTCGGAAAAGGTCCCGAAGTGGATGGTGGGGCGCGGCGAAGGCTGGGTCACCGCTGAGTATTCGATGTTGCCTGCTTCGACCGGTGACCGCAAGCCGCGGGACATAAGCAAGGGCAAGCAGGATGGACGCGGGGTCGAGATCCAGCGGCTGATTGGCCGCTCACTGCGTGTCGGCGTTGATTTCAAGGCTCTGGGTGAGCGCAGCGTCTACGTTGACTGCGATGTGCTCGAAGCCGATGGCGGCACCCGCTGCGCCTCAATCACCGGGGGCTACGTCGCGCTTCATTTGGCCCTGGCGAACCTGGTGTCCGAGGGAGAGATCGAAACCATGCCTCTGACGACCTCAGTGGCTGCCGTAAGCGTCGGCATGGTCGACGGGCAGGCCCTGTGTGACCTTGACTACCCCGAAGATTCCGGCGCCGAGGTTGACGCCAACGTTGTCATGACCGGCGACGGCGGCCTGGTCGAAGTACAGGCGACGGCCGAGCGCACCCCGCTTTCGCGCACGTCGCTCGACGAACTCCTGAGCCTGGCCGAGGCAGGGATCGAAGAGCTCAAAGCCGCACAGGAAACCGCGATTCAGGCATGATTCTGGCCAGCAGCAACAAACACAAGGTCGAGGAGCTTCGTCAGATACTCGACCGCGAGGATCTCACGCCGCTGCCCGGCGAGGTGGAGATGCCGCCCGAAGATGGCGATACATTCGCCGACAATGCGCTGATCAAGGCGCGTGCGGTCAGGGTCCAGACCGGTTCGGTGGTGATTGCTGACGATTCAGGAATCGAAGTCGACGTTCTTGACGGGCGCCCCGGAGTGCGCTCGGCCAGGTTCGCGGGGCAGGGTGCGAGCGACCAGGACAACCTGGACAAGGTCCTCGACGAGGTGGCTCAGGCGGGCGGCGAATCGGCCGCCCGCTACGTATGCGTCATCGCGTACATCGACGACGCCGGGAGCGAGCACCTCTTCGAAGGCGTCTGTGGTGGGCAGATGATCGCTGGCAAGAAGGGGGATGGTGGCTTCGGCTATGACCCGTCGTTCGTTCCGGACGAGACCGGGAGTGGAGACAGGCGCACGATGGCCGAGCTTTCTCCGGTGGAAAAGCATGAGATCAGCCACCGGGGCAAGGCCGCGAGGAAGCTCTCCCGCTTCCTACTCGCCTGAAGGTTCCGGCAAGAGGTTGACTCCGGCGGCGAGGCCGACCGCAATCACCGTCACCCCGTAACCGGCGTAGCCGGTGACGAACAGGCCGATGCTGGCGAATACGCAGATCGCCACCACCGTCAGCCAGGAGACTCGAGCAAGGGACATGGGCGGTATGTTGCTACACCGTGGCGGATACCAGCAGTGAGACAACAAGACCGAACGGTCCCGACCAGAACCGGCAGGCCCTTGAGCGGGTGCTGGGAAACCTTTCCGAGCTCGAACCGGAATTGAAGGCGGCCGCAATCCTCGGCCCCGGGCGGCAGGTGCTCGCTTCGGTTTCTGTCGAGCCCGGCTCGCAGCGGGCCTGGTCCGTGGCGGCGGCTGAATTGCTGGATGCACTCGAAGCCGTACGAGAGCGGGAAGTTGACAGTGCACACCTGGCCACCGATGCGGCCGAGATATTCGTGGTCCGCCAAGGAGACCTAGCGCTGGTCGCGGTCACTGACAGGTTCGTGCTGGCATCACTGACCAGCTTCGATATGCGCATGGCACTTCGTGATGCCGCTTCTGGAGCTAAAAATGCTTAAGCCTCACCGCATAGTGATGGACAAAGTTTCTTCGTATACCGAGGAAGCGGCAGCCTTCATGCGCCGTCGCCGCCACCATCGCAGGGCATTCATCCGGGTGCAGTTCGGCAGCGGTGATGCGGTAGACCTGATCCCGGGGACGGACGAAACGGGGCGGATTGATGCTGCCGCAGAGTCCCTGATCGACCTCAGCTGAACGGCTGTCCTGCCGGCTGCTGCCGGCCCGGCGCCCGGCACCCCGCGGGAGACCGTTGAAAGGGTTAGCAGTAATGTGGGAAAAACGGCGTCCGAATGCGGTGTTATGTTGGCGCCACCCTAATTCCTGAGGAGGATTAAAGACGTGACTAAAGCTGAATTTCTCGAAAAGGTAGCCGGCGACGAACGTATCGGCAGCAAGAAGGCCGCTGCGGATGCCGTCGATTCCGTACTCGACGCGATAACCAGTTCACTCACAAGTGGTGAAGACGTCAACTTCACCGGCTTCGGCAAGTTCCATGTTGCCGTGCGCAGCGAACGTCAGGGCGTAAACCCCCGCACCGGTGAGCGCATCACTATCGCCGGCGGCAAGGTGCCGCGTTTCTCGGCCGGTTCAGCCCTGAAGAAGACGGTTAAGGCCAGCTGAGCGTTTTCGTCGATCAGGCTGCGGCGCTCGTTGATGAGCGTCGTAGCCAGATCTGCCTCGGGCTTGATCCCGACCCGTCTGATCTGGGCGGCTTCAGGATCGAATTCGACGAAGTTCCCCGGTCGGCGGCCGAGCGGGCCGCGGATGAAGTTGAGGGCTGGTGCGAAAGCGTCATCCTGGCCGCAGGCCCGGCCTGTGTGGCGGTCAAGCCACAGCTGGCCTGTTTTGAACGCTTGGGATGGCCAGGCATGCGCGCACTTGCGCAGGTTTGTGATCTGGCCCGGGCACAGGGCCTGCTTGTGATTGCCGACGGCAAACGCGGTGACGTACCGGTTTCAGCGAAGGCCTATGGCCAGGCGATGGTCGGCAAGACAGCTTCCCCCCAGGGGGCAGTGGCCGGACTGGGCGCTGACGCGTTCACCGCAAATCCCCTGCTCGGTGCCGATGCGCTCGAGCCGCTGGTCGCGGCGGCGGAAAGCGCCGGCGCCGGAATCTTTTCGCTGGTTCGGACGAGTAACCCGGGCGCAGCCGACGTTCAGGACCTGGAGACGCCGAACGGACCCGTCCACGAGGTCCTGGCATCGCTGGTGGACCGTTTCGCAGAACGCCTGGCCGGCTCGCAAGGCGGGCTCAGCGGAATGGGCGCAGTGGTCGGTGCGACGGCGCCGGAACACATCGCCCGCCTTCGCAGCCTGATGCCTCGGGCGATGTTCCTGATTCCCGGAGTGGGGGCACAGGGCGGCAAAACGGAAGACCTTGGGCCCGCGTTTTTGCCCGGCCGTTCCGCCGCTCTGGTTGCGGCCTCACGCTCGATCGCCGGCGCCGATGATCCGCGCTCTGCGGCCGAAGAACTGCGAGAGGCGGTCTGGCAGATCTCGGGGTGATCCTTCCCGCGCTCCGTCCGGCTGAGCCACTGCAACCTTCCTCGCTATATCTTTGGGCCTTCGCTTCGGCCCACCAAAACCGCATGGAAAAAAGAACTTCAATCACAGCAAGGATTCTGGCCCCGCTCGCGTTGATCGCTGCGGTGCTACTGATCGTATTCGTGGTCAGTTCTTCGACCGGCAACGATGATGGTTCGGCCACCTCCCCCAAGGGCAATGGCAACCCCGGCAAGCAGCAGGGGTCCAATTCGAAGCCGAAGAAAAAGGTCAAGGTCTACGTCGTACAGCCGAATGACACGCTGACCGGAATCGCGGCGGCAAACGGGGTGACGGTAGATCAGATCGAGCGATTGAACCCCGACATCGACCCCCAGGCCCTTCAGGCCGACGCGAAGCTGAAGCTGCGTTGAGCAGGATTCTGCAGCTCGGCGCCTCAGCGCTCGCGGTTGCATTGGTGGCGGTCGGTGGGCAGGTCGCCTCTGCGGCGACCGCAGCGGGAAAGGCACCGAGTCTCAACGCGCGCTCCTGGATCCTGATCGACGCAGGCACGGGCAAGGTGCTTGACCGCAAATCGCCGGATGGGCGGCTTCCGATGGCCAGCACGACCAAAATGATGACCGCCTATCTGGCCCTGAAGCGCCTGCCACTCGGGAAAACCCTGCGTGCCACCGACTATCGGGCGGCGCCTGGGGAATCCCTGATGGGACTGGAATCCGGGCAGAGGGTCTCGGTCCGGGACCTGCTCTACGGCTTGATCCTGCTCAGCGGCAACGACGCTGCGGTGACCCTGGCTGAGGCAGTCTCAGGCACAGAGCGACGATTCGTGCGCCTGATGAACCGGACGGCCAGAAGGCTCGGCCTGAAGGATACGAGTTACGAGAACCCGGTCGGGCTCGATGGCCCGAACCACTTTTCCAGCGCCCGCGACCTGGCCAGCCTCGGCCAGGTGCTGATGAAGATGCCGAAGTTCAGGCCGATCGCCTCGTCAAGGACCGCGAAGCTCAGGAGCTACCGGCCTCCGGTTGAGATCGAGACACTGAACCTTTTCGTTCTAAACAACAGCTGGGCCAGGGGAATCAAGACGGGGCATACGGACAAGGCCCGGTATGTGCTCGTATCTGACGGCCGCCGCAAGTCGGCTGATTTGATTGCTGCGGTGGTGGGTGCCCCGAGTGAACTGCTCAGGGATTCCGAGTCGGTACGGCTGCTCAACTACGGCTTTTCGCTTTACAGCGAGAAAGTGCCGATCCGTGCTGGCAAGAGAGTGACCGAGGTCGGCGTCAAGTTTGAAGATGCCGGCCTGAAGCTGGTCTCGCCAAGGAGCGTCAGGACCGGAATCCGCCAGGACGAGAAGCTGAGCGTCAGGACAGTGGTTCCGGATGAAGTCGAAGGCCCGCTGAAGCGTGGCGAACCCGTCGGGGTGGCGACCGTGACCGTCGACGGGCAGGCGGTCGGCAAGGTACGGTTGCTGGCGGGCAGGCCGGTGGCCGAACCGGACCTGCTCGATCGCGTGCAGGAAAACTTTGTTTACATCCTGCTCGCCCTGGGAATTATCCTTTTCGCAATACTTGGGGCAGTGGCGGTATTGAGACGCTGGCGCCGGACGAACATCAGGAGAAGGTTGCGCAGAGTGAGCAGAGGCAGAAAATGATCATTTCGGTGACGCTTAACGCCGCGATAGATCGCACCGTCGCGGTGCCGAACTTTCGGCTGGGGCAGCGGCACCGCCTGGTCGAGAGCCGCACGGTTCCGGGCGGCAAGGGGATCAACGTTGCCCGGGCACTGGGTCTGCTCGGCAGACCGGTGATCGCCACCGGGCTGGCCGGTGGAGCGACTGGGCAGCGAGTTATAGAGCAACTCGGCGAAGAGTCGCTGCTGACCGACTTCATCCGCATATCGGGAGATACCCGGATCAATCTCGCGATCGTCGATCCGACTTCCGGCGAGCAGACCGAGATCAACGAGCGCGGGCCGACCGTAAAGCAATCCGAACTCGATGCTTTCATCAAGCGTCTCGACTACCTGGCCGGCGGCGCGAAGCTCTGTGTTCTCGCCGGCAGCCTGCCACCGGGGGTGGACGTTGATTTTTATGCCCGCTTGGTGACGACCCTGAGAAGCCGCGGCATCATGGTCCTGCTGGACTCGGAAGGCGATGCGATGTCGGCCGGCATGCGCGCCGGTCCGCACATGGTCACTCCGAACCAGCGTGAGGCCGAAGAGCTGATCGGACACGAATTTGAAACTGCCGACGTATTCGACGTGCTCTCCGAACTGATCGAACTCGGCCCGTCGGAGGCCGCGATAACCATGCCGAACGGCTGTGTTGCCGTGGTCGGCGAAGGACCTGAGCAACGCATGCTGGAAGTCACAGTGGACCCACTCGACCCGATCTCAACGGTCGGGTCCGGCGACGCTTTCGTGGCCGGCTACATGGCCGCTCTCTACGACGGCAAGTCGCCCGAGCGCTGCCTTTCCTACGGGGTGGCCTGCGGTGCCGAGTCGACCCAGCACCTGGGCGCCGGCTGGCTGGATCGCCAGCGCGTGGAAAGCCTGCTCGACCAGGTGCATGTGCGCCAGGTGGAGACCCCGGCCGGAGTCTGACGCCCACCGAGCTCGTGAACAGGGTCGGCACCTTCCTTTTCCCGCTATTTGCTGCCTTTATTACGAGTTGCAGCGGATGAGGCCCCGGCCTCACTAGAATCGTCCGACGGGGTTCGTAACCTGCCCCTTTCAACCGCAGCCCTGGAGGACCTAATTGGAAATTGAGATCGGCCGAGGCAAGAAAGGCCGACGCGCCTACGGGTTCGACGATGTGGCGATCGTGCCCTCCCGTCGTACACGAGACCCCGATGACATCGACATCAGCTGGACGCTGGGGCCGTACCGCTTCGACTTGCCCCTGCTCGCTTCCGCGATGGACGGCGTGGTCAGCCCGGCGACGGCAGTGCTGACCCACAAGCTGGGTGGACTGGGCGTCCTCAATCTCGAAGGCATCTGGACCCGTTTCGAAGACGCCGAGCAACAGCTTGAATTGGTTTCCCGAGCGCCCAAGGACGAAGCGACGGCGCTGATGCAGGAGATTTATGAGACCCCGGTCAAGCCCGAGCTGATTGCCCAGCGGATCGCCGAGATCAAAGCTGAAGGTGCCGTGGTCTGCGGTTCCTTGACGCCCCAGTCGGTGCAGAAGCACCACGAAGTGGCGATCGAAGCCGGGCTCGACATCCTGGTCGTCCAGGGGACGGTCATCTCGGCCGAGCACGTTTCAACGACGGTTGAGCCGCTCAACCTCAAGGAGTTCATCGCCGACGTGCCGGTGCCGACGGTGGTCGGTGGCTGTGCTTCGTACTCGACCGGCCTCCACCTGATGCGCACCGGAGCGGTCGGGGTCCTGGTCGGCGTCGGACCGGGTGCGGCCTGTACGACCCGTGGAGTGCTCGGGATCGGAGTCCCCCAGGCGACCGCGATCGCCGACGTGGCGGCCGCCCGCTCGCAGCACATGCTGGAAACCGGCGAATACGTAAACGTGATCGGTGACGGCGGAATGAGGACCGGCGGCGATATCTCCAAAGCGATCGCCTGCGGTGCCGACGCGGTGATGATCGGCTCACCACTGGCGAGGGCCAAAGAGGCGCCCGGCCGTGGCTACCACTGGGGGATGGCGACTTTCCATTCTTCGCTTCCGCGTGGCACCAGGGTCGCGACCAGCCAGGACGGGACCATGGAAGAGATTCTGCTCGGTCCAGCTCATGAAAACGACGGCACCTTCAACCTGATGGGCGCGCTTCGTACATCGATGGCGACCTGTGGGTATGAAGACATCCGATCGTTCCAGCGGGCCGAAGTCATGGTCGCTCCGGCGCTCATGTCGGAAGGCAAGAAGCTCCAGAACGAGCAGTCGGTGGGCATGGGTTCGAACGGCCGGGCGGCTGTTTCAGCGGGTGTCGGAGTGGCCGACGACTGATGTCGGTTGCTACAACCGAGGAAGTACTGGTCCTGGACTTCGGCGGCCAGTATTCCCAGCTGATAGCGCGCCGCATTCGTGAATGCGGCGTTTTTGCTGAATTGCTGCCGGTTACGACTCCGGTCGACGCTATCCTGGAGCGTAATCCGAAGGCACTGGTGCTTTCCGGAGGCCCCGCTTCGGTGCACGATCCGGGGGCGCCGGCTTTCCCGGAAAAGCTGGTTGATCTCGGGATCCCGGTTCTCGGCATCTGTTACGGAATGCAGGCGATGGCCAAGGCGCTCGGCGGCGAAGTCGAAGCTGCTGAAGCCGGAGAATTCGGCAGGACCGACCTGCTTGTGGTCGGTGATGGCGGCACCCTGCTCGGCGGCTTGCCGGCAGAGCAGACCTGTTGGATGAGCCACCGGGACTCTGTCTTTGAGGCACCCGAAGGATTCACCGCGATCGCAGCTTCGCCCGGTTCACCGGTGGCCGCACTCGAAGACCATGAACGCGGGCTGTATGGCATTCAGTTTCACCCCGAGGTTGTGCATACCCCGTACGGAACCGAAGTCCTGAAGCGCTTCCTGCGTGAGGTGGCCGGCTGTGTCGAGCAATGGAATCCCGCTTCGGTGGTTGCGGAACAGATCGCGGCGATCCGCAGCCAGGTGGGCAAAGACAACGTGATCTGCGGCCTCTCGGGCGGGGTCGACTCTTCGGTTGCGGCCAAGCTGGTCCACGAGGCGATCGGGGAGCAACTCACCTGTGTCTTCGTTGACCACGGCCTGATGCGCTCAAACGAAGCGGAGCAGGTGGTCGAGTCATTTGAGGAGTTCGGTATTCCGCTGGTCCACGTCGACGCCGAAGAGCGGTTCCTCGCCCGACTGGCCGGGCAGACCGACCCCGAGACCAAGAGAAAGATCATCGGCGAAGAATTCATCCGTGTCTTCGAAGAGGAGGCGCTGAAGCTCGACGAGGTTGACTACCTGGTCCAGGGCACGCTCTATTCGGACGTGATCGAGTCGGGTGGCAGCGACCACGCGGCGACGATCAAGTCCCACCACAACGTAGGCGGACTGCCGGAAGATCTCCACTTCGACCTGGTTGAACCGCTGCGAATGCTCTTCAAGGACGAGGTACGTGCTGTCGGCACCGAACTCGGTCTGCCCGACCGCCTCGTCTGGCGGCAACCCTTTCCAGGACCGGGACTCGGGATCAGGATCATCGGCGGCGAGGTCAATCGGGAACGCCTGGACATTCTGCGGGCCGCCGATTCGATCCTCCAGGAGGAGATCCGCGCCGGCAACCTCTACCGCGAGCTCTGGCAGTCCTTCTGTGTGCTGCCGGCGATCCGCTCGGTCGGCGTCCAGGGCGACGGCCGCACCTACGCCTACCCGATAATCATCCGCGCGGTTACATCAGAAGACGCGATGACCGCCGACTGGGCGAGGCTGCCCTACGACCTGCTCGAGAAGGTGTCCAACCGGATCATCAACGAGGTCGCCGGTATCAACCGGGTGGCCCTGGACATTTCCAGCAAGCCGCCCGCGACGATCGAATGGGAATAGCAGTTCAGGCGCAGTCCTGACAGGTTCCGTGGAGGGTGACCTCGTGGCCCTTGATCCTGAAACCGCTCTGACGGACTTCGTGGATAGCCGTCTCCATGGACTCGTCTTCGAAAGGCCTGACCAGGCCGCAGCTGTCACAGACGATGTGATGGTGATGGTGGCCTGAGGGGTCGACTTTCTCGTACCCATAGGCGCTTGCGCCGAGATCGACTTTCTGTAGAAGTCCAAGTCCTTCGAGCTGCTCGATCGCCCGGTAGACAGTGGCTCGCCCGACACCTTCCAGACGGGCGTCCATCTCGAGCGCCGTGACCGCACAATCCTGACCGGCGAGCAGGTCGATCACTTTTTGCCGGGGTGAGCTGTGCCTCAGGCCCGCTTCGCTGATCTGCTGCTCGGCGAAGCCGGTCCAGTCCTTGGTCGAATGGCTGTCGATTGCCGTGCTCATGCGCTCAGGCTAGTGGCTCGGGCCGGCCGACCCCGGGGGATGGCGTTGACGGCCGCGGCGGCAAGGTAGGCCAGGACCAGGCAGCCGGCGACCGAAGCTCCGGAGGCTGTCCCTGCGTAGTAGGAGACGTAGATCCCGGCGATGCCGGCTGCGACCGCGATCGACACACTGAGAATGAACATCGTTCGCAGCCGGCTGGTCAGCAGCCTTGCCGTGGCGGCCGGCCCGACGAGGATCGCGGCTACCAGCAGGTTGCCGAGTCCCTGTACGCCAACCAGAATAGTCACTGCCACCAGGGTCAGCAGCAACGCTGTGACCGCACCGGGCGAGAGACCGAAGGCCCTTCCCGAACCGCTGTCAAAGCCGACTGCGAGCAGCCGGGCGTGGAAGAGCCAGAGCACTGCCAGCACACAGAATGCGATGCCGGCCGCCACCGCCAGATCCGTATCCGTCACGCCGAGCAGGTCGCCGAAGAGCAGCGCCTGGATACCCGGGGGACTGCCGGGCGAAAGTGCGAGCAGTACACCGAGCCCGAAAAGAGTGGTGACGACTACCGCGATCGCGGTATCAGCAGAATCGGAAGACAGCCGGGTGACCAGCGCGACGAGCAGGGCGGCAGCGACGATTCCGACCAGTCCACCCAGCAGGATCGGCACTCCCAGCAGAGCGGCACCGACCAGCCCGGGGAACAGCCCGTGGGCGAGAGATTCAGCGCTGTAGGAAATCTCATAGAGAACCACCCAGCAGCCGACCGCGCCGCTCACGGCACCGAGGATGATGATCTCGATCATGGCCCGCAATGCGGTCCCGTGGCCAAGCGGTTCTGCCAGCCATTCGATCAACTTTGCTTGCCGCTTTCGTGGTGATGGTGATGGTGATGGGCGGGCAGGACACCCAGGTTCGGCTGCCCTGGGATCTCGACGATGTGGCCGCCGTAGGTTGCTTCGAGCACCGGTTTGCTGATTGCGACCGCAGGGTCTCCGAAAGACACTTGGGTACGGTTCAGGCAGAGGACCAGGTCCCACCGCTCCGCCTGCTCGACTTCATGGGTGGCGATCATGACCGTATGCCCGGACGAGGCCAGCCGGTCGATCAGTCGTTCGAGGCGTTCTTCGTTCTTCGAATCGAGCCCGGTGAACGGTTCGTCCAGCAGCAAAAGGTCGGCATCGGCGGTCAGCGTCCGGGCGATCAGCACCCGCTGCCGCTGGCCGCCCGAAAGGTCGCCGAAGCGGGTTCGGGCAAGGTCGGCAAGGTCAACCTCCGCGAGCGCCTCCAGGGCTCTGGAACGCTCGGTTTTCCCGGGGCGTTTCCACCAGGGCAGGCGGGCCAGGGATCCCATCGTTGCCACGTCGAGTGCGGAGACCGGGTAGTCGAGCCGCGAGCGGTCGGTCTGGGCGACGGTGGCGCTGGTCGCGTTCACCTCGAGCCCGCCCGAAAGCGGCGTGATCTCACCCAGCAATGCCCGGAACAGGGTGGTCTTGCCGCCACCGTTCGGACCGAGGATGCCGACCCGGGAGCCGGTCGGAACCGCGAACTCGAGTCCGCCGAGAACGACCTCACCGCCGTAGCCGAGTTCGACGTGATCGGCGATAACTACTGGTTTGTGCTCAGCCGTCATCAGGCCCACATCGCTGACTGCCACCGGTCATGCCCAGCACGACGCTGTCCGTATTTGATTCCATCATGCCGATCCAGGTTTCACCATCGGAACCCTCCGGGCCAAGGGTGTCGCCATAGAGCGTGTAGCCGGTGCTGACCCCGGTGTCCCGGGCCAGCGCTTCGGCGAGGTCCGGGGAGACCGACGACTCCGGGAAGATCGCCTTGACCCCTTCGTCCCTGATCGTCTGTTCAAGATCAGCAAGGTCGCCGGCCGACGGCTGGGCCTGAGTAGTCAGGGCCGGAATCACGGTACCGACGGTCTCAATCCCGTAGCGGTTCGTGAAATAGCCGAAAGCGTCGTGATCGGTGACGATCCGACGTTGACCCTCCGGCACTTTTTTCACGCAGGTCTCGATCTGACGGTTCAGTTTCGCGATTCGGGCCAGATAGGCGTCGGCGTTTCTCTTGAAATATGCGGCGTCGTCAGGCGCAGCGCTTGCCAGTGCAGCATCGACTTCCTGGACGGCGACCGCTACGTTCAACGGATCATGCCACCAGTGCGGGTCTGCATCTTCGCCATCGCCAAGGACCACCGGGACGCCATAAGAAAGATCGAGCAGGTCGGCGCTGCTTCCGCTGTCGGCGAGCAGGCTCTCGCCCCATTCATCGAGGGTGCCGCCACTGCGAAATAGGATGCTCGCATCGACCACGGCTTCGACGTCGGACGGACGTGGCTCATAGTCATGGGGATCGGTGTTGGGCTGAAGAATCCGGGTCAGATCAATCCGGTCACCGCCGACCTCGGAGACAAAGTCGGCCACCTGGGTCGTGGTCGCAGTGACCCTGAGCCCGTCGGAACCCGAATCGTCGCCTGAGTCACCGCATCCGGCGGCAATTCCGCCCAGCACAACCAGGGTGGCCGCTGCCGCGACGATCCGCCTGAGGCGAAGCTGCCGGCCGATTGCGACTATGGCGAATACGACGCCGGAGACCATGGCGATGGTCGCCCCAGGGGGTGCGTCGGTCTTGAACGAAAGCCATAGCCCAAGGGTCCCTTCGATCGCCACCAGGATTACTGACCCGGCCTGGAGCGTCGTGACTCGCGAGGTGACCATGCGGACCGTCGCTGCCGGCACGACCATCAGGGCCGCGACCAGGAGCGCGCCGACTGCGCTCAGCCCGGCGATCACGGTGAAGGCGACGATCGCCATCAGGGCGAGATCGTAGGCGCCCGACCCGGAACCCACGGAAGGGGCCGAAGCTTCGTCGAAGCCCCTGGCCAGCCAGTGGTGGGAGAAAAGCAGCAAGCTGAGTATCGAAACCGCGGCTGCCGCCGCAGCCAGCAAGAGGTCACCCGAGTCGATAGCCAGCAGGGAACCGAAAAGCAGCGTATCGACGTTGGCCCCCGAATTGAAGACGTCGCTGGCGAGGATTACTCCGCCCGCCATGCTGCCGACCAGGATCAGCCCGGTCACGCTGTCGCTCGTGGTCCGTTTGCTGCGGGCCAGAGCCCCGGAGAAGAGGGTGAAGACACCGGCCATGCCGAAAGCACCGACGGCGGCGGGGAAGCCGACTCCGTCGGCGAGCACGAGTCCCGGGAACGACGCCGTCCCGATCGCATGTGAATAGAAGGCGAGGCCGCGCAGGATGACCCAGGAACCGATCAGTCCTGCCGCAACTGAAAGCAGAAGAATTTCCATAAGGCCTTCACGGAAGAACGGAAGGCTGAAAGGCTCAAGCAAGGTCGTCTCCAGGGATCAAAGGGCCGGAGAGGATTTATATCATAATGAGAATCGTTATCAGTTAAGTATCCAAGTAGTTTTGGAGCGAGACCTCAAGAACAGCCGGGATTCGGAGAACTGCCCGAACACCCAGGGTCCTCAGGAGTATTTGTCCCAGCGCTTGAGCGGGCCGGTGGGGTTGGTGAAGGTTCCGCCCTGATACCAGCCCGGCGACGACCAGATCTCGAA
>CALEMO010000354.1 GCA_937910825.1 uncultured Solirubrobacterales bacterium
CGGTTCATCTTGTCGAGTGACTTGGCCTCGATGACCCCGGGTCCCGACAGTCCGATGAAGAGGTCCATGCCTTCGATGACTTCGTCCGGCGTTCCCAGCAGGTGCTCGGGGTTGGAGTTTTCGGCGAACCAGCGCTTGATCCCGGTCATCTCACCGGATTCGTAGTCGGGACGGGTCGTGGACAGGGCGCCGATCCGGTCACAGCCGACCACGTGAGTGAGGCCGGCCGCGAGCATCATCTTGGTGACCGCGATGCCGGCGGCGCCAAGCCCGACCATCAGCACCCGCATCTCCTCGATCGGCTTGCCGATGATCTTGAGCGAATTGAAAAGGGCTGCCATCGAGACCACTGCCGTGCCGTGCTGGTCATCGTGGAATACCGGGATGTTGACCAGTTCCTTCAGCCGGTCTTCGATCTCGAAGCAGCGTGGGGCGGAGATGTCTTCGAGGTTGATGCCGCCGAAGGTCGGCGCCATGAGTTCAACCGCACGCACGATTTCGTCGGGGTCAGTGGTGCTGAGGCAGATTGGGAAGGCATCCACGTTCGCGAATTCCTTGAAAAGCATGCACTTGCCTTCCATCACGGGCATCGCGGCTTCGGGACCGATGTCGCCCAGTCCGAGCACGGCGGTGCCGTCAGAAACCACCGCCACCGTGTTCTTCTTGATCGTATATTCGAAGGCCAGGTCGCGGTTCTCGTGGATCGCGGAGCAGACCCGGGCTACACCGGGCGTGTAGGCCATCGAAAGGTCGTCGCGGGTGTTGAGCGGGTATTTGTTCTCCACCGAGATCTTGCCGCCGCGGTGCATCTGCATGGTCCGGTCGGTGTACTCGACGACCCGTGCCCCACCGATTGAGCCAATTGAGCGCAGGATCCGCTCCCAGTGTTCCGAGTCGATCGCGTCAACGGTGAATTCCCGGACGCGCTTTCCTTCTCCGCCGGCACCAGGTATGAGATCTACGCTGACCAGCTGGCCACCGGCGCTGGCAATCGCAGCTGTCAGCTTGCCGAGAGGTTCCTGTCGCGCGTCGAGTTCGACACGGACGGTGACGCTGTATTGGGCGCTTACGGGTGGCACCGGGCAACTATATGAGAAGCGGCGACGGGGCCCAAGTACGCCTCGGGTGTGGGGCATATGATCATCCGGTGAGCGATCCCCGAGGTGTTCCCGAAAAACCCGAGCTCTTCCTGATCGACGGAAACAGCCTCGCCTACCGGGCCTTTTTTGCCCTGCCAGATTCGATGGCCACACACGACGGCCGGCCGACCAACGCGATCTTTGGCCTTGCTTCGATGCTGGTCAAGCTGATTTCTGATTACCGGCCACGCCAGATCGTTGTCGCCTGGGACGCGGGAATGTCGGGCCGTGAAGTGGTCTACCCAAAGTACAAGGCCCAGCGCCCCCCGAAACCAGACATGCTGCGCGCCCAGTGGCCGCACCTGGTCGAGCTCGTCGATGCATTCGGCTACCCGAATCTGAAAATTGACGGCTACGAAGCCGATGACGTGATCGCATCCCTGGTGGCGGACGCCCGGCGCCGCGAAATCACGACCGTGGTCGTGACCGGCGACCGCGACGCCTACCAGCTGGTCGGCGACGGGGTTACGGTGATGAGCACCGGACGCGGCATCACCGATACGAAGATCTACGACCGGGACGCGGTGAAGGAGCGCTACGGCGTATATCCCGACCGGGTCACCGACCTGATGGGACTGCGCGGCGATACGTCGGACAACATTCCCGGGGTGCCGGGCATCGGCGAGAAGACCGCCGCCGCCTTGCTGGAGGAGTTCGGCACCCTCGAAGAAATCCTGGCCAACGTCGACAAGGTCTCCGGCAAGAAGCGCAAGGAGAACCTGACCGAATTCGCCGAGGATGCCAGGATCTCGAAAGCATTGGCGACCATGAAGTTCGACATCGAGTTCGACCTCGACCTCGACGAACTGATGAGCCTCCAGCCCGACCGGGAGGGCCTGCGCGACTTCA
>CALEMO010000355.1 GCA_937910825.1 uncultured Solirubrobacterales bacterium
CATGGAGGGCATCGGCTGCTTCGGCTACGCCGACCAGTCCACGGGCCAGTACTACCGGCTCAGACTGAAGGATCCGGCCGTCCTCGACCGCCTGATGGAAGGTCGTTCCGAGGCGTACCGTCACCTGGATGCAGCGATTCTCGAAAAGGTCGTACTCGATGGCCTGCTCGGCATGTCCGAGCAGGACGTGGAAGCAAAACGTGGGCTCGCCTACGCCAGGAGCGTCGACGAATCTCTTGCCCTGCTCGATACAGGCGACTGCCAAGCTGCGTTCATCCTTCGGGCGACACCAATCGAGCAGGTCCGCGCTGTTGCTGCCGCGGGCGAAACGATGCCGCCCAAATCAACTTTCTTCTACCCGAAGTTGCTTTCCGGGATGGTCTTCAACCCTTTGAGCTGACCCCGAACGGCACTTCACGAGCGATCATCTAGGATCGCTCCATGATAAGGATCTATACGAAAAAAGGCGACGACGGGACGACCGGGCTCTGGTACGGCGGGCGGGTCGAGAAGTCCGACAGACGGACCGAGGCTTACGGAACGCTCGACGAAGCTTCATCGGCGCTTGGCATCGCCCGTTCCCTCTGCGGCCCGAATGACCAGGAGCTGGCCGCCGACATACTGGCGCTGCAAAACGAACTCTTTGTGGCCGGGGCGGAACTCGCGACTGCTCCCGAGGCCGCCGAGCGCCTCGAAGACGGCGTCAGCCGGATCACCGCCGCCATAACCGACGCTCTCGATGCGGAGATCGACAAATACATGGATCGAGTCGACCTGCCGCCGAAGTTCGTGATCCCCGGCGGAAATCAACTTTCCGCCCAGCTAGATCTTGCCCGGACGATCATCCGGCGAGCCGAAAGGAAGACCGTCCTGATCCAGCTCGAAGGGGAACTCGCATCTCTCGAAATCCTCAGATTCCTCAACCGGTCTTCGGATCTCGTCTTTGCGATGGCCAGATTTGCCGACGCCGACGATCCGGAACTCTTCGAAGGTCGGAGAAAAGCCTGATGACCCGCGCAACCGTCGTATCGGGAGCGAATTTTCCGAACCGGGTTGAACTGTCAAACGGGCTGAGTGTCACCTTCGATGTTCCGGGCGACGAGCCTGGCGCTGGTCCGACGTCGACCCAGGGGGTCAGCGCTTCGCTGGCGGCCTGCACTGCCGGCACCCTGAGGCTCTACGCGGACCGCAAGGGATGGGATTTGGACGGTCTGAAAGTCGAGGTCGAGACAACCTATGAGGGACCGAATCCAAAGCTCTTCCAAGTGACGGTCGGCCTGCCGGAAGGACTGGACGATGACCAGAGAATCCGGCTCATGCGGGTCGCTGGCAAGTGCCCCGTCCACCGCCTGCTGGCCGAAGCGATCGAAGTAGTCGTGGAGGAAGTTTGAACCTCGGGCTCGAGAACCGCGTCTGTGCCGTGACTGGTGCCAGCGGCGGGATCGGTTTCGAAGTGACCAGGCAACTTTGCTCCGCCGGAGCCAAAGTGCTGATGATCTCACGCGACCCGGAACAGCTCGCGGCGATGTCGGAGGTAGCCCGGGCCGAAGGTGGGCAGGCCGGCGTCCTGGTGATCGACATCACCTCCGATCACGCCGGCGAGCACGTGATCGCTGCGGCAAAGCAGGAGTTCGGCCAGCTCGACGTACTGGTCAATAACGCCGGAACCGCCAAATGGCGCGATCTGGAAGAGGCTCCCGAAGAAGATTTCCGGGATCAGTTCGAGCTCAGCGCCATGGCCCCGCTCAACCTGATGCGGGCCGCGATCCCGGGGATGCTCGACCGCGGCTGGGGCCGGATCGTGAACGTATCTTCTTCGGCCGGCAAGAGACCATCGTCCAAAATGCCGGATTATTCAGTCGGCAAGGCGGCGATGCTAAGCCTCTCGAAACTCTTTGCGGACGAATACGCCGAGCGCGGAATAATGGTCAACGCCGTTTGTCCCGGCCCAACCGGATCCGAGCTGTGGCTTGAGCCCGGCGGACTCCTCGACCAGTCGAAAGAACATTCAGGTGCAAACACACGGGAGGCCGCCCGGCAAACGGTCGGCGGCAAGCGTCCGATCGGAAGGATGGCTACACCTGAAGAAATCGCTTCAGTCATCACTTTCCTTTGCTCCGACCGGGCATCATTCGTATCGGGTGCAGCCTGGAGCGTCGACGGGGGATCGGTCCCCGTGATCCTCTGAGCGATGAACTTTTCTTCGATCGATCTTTCTGAAAATCTGCTCACCGCACCTGATGCCGCCGGCGTCGTGGCACACGGGAGCCGCGAGGCGGCTGTGCTGGTGCCGATTCTCGACTGGCCACGCAGCCCCAAACTGATCTTTACCGAGCGTCATGCCGATCTGAAAAAGCATGCCGGCGAGATCTCTTTCCCGGGTGGGTTGAGCGAAGAGAGCGATCCGGATCTCGAATGGACCGCGCTCCGGGAGACCCACGAAGAGATAAGCATCAGTCCCGACAGGGTCGAGGTCTCGGGGGCACTGGCTCCAGTCGGCACTTTCGTGACCTCATTTCGGATCCAGCCCTTCGTCGGCGTCGTCTCCGGCGACCAGCCACTGGTGGCCAACCCGAGCGAGGTTGCGGCGATTCTCCAGTTCGGAATCGACGAACTGGTCGACGCCTACGCGATGCGACGACTTGTGCGCCGCGGCGTTCCGATCCGCACTCCGACTTTCGAAATGGACCGGGTCATGATCTGGGGCGCAACGGCCCGCATTCTCACGGACTTCCTGATCAGGATCAGGGCGCTTACCTGACCCGGTCGCCCACCGCTGAACCACCTACTGGCATGCATCGTTGTCCCTCCGCACCATGGATGCACGCCAGGTGGAGGAGGCTGAGTACGCTTCAGCCTGTGAGGGAATCCGCGGTCGAAATCGAAGACCTGAACGTAGTCCGGGGCGGCAATTCCGTGATCCCCTCGCTCTCCCTGCGGGTCAGGTCCGGTTCCGTCACTGGCCTGCTCGGCCCGAGTGGCTGCGGCAAGACCACACTGATGCGCTCGGTGGTGGGTGCGCAGATCGTCACGGGCGGGAAAATCAGCGTCTTGGGGAATCCGGCCGGGTCGGCCGGGCTGCGCTCCCGGGTCGGCTATGTCACGCAGGCACCATCGGTCTACGGTGACCTGACCGTCGCTGAGAACCTCAGCTATTTCGCCAAGGTTGTCGGGGTTGAGCAAGGACGAATCACCGAAACCCTCCAAACGGTCGGACTCGAGGACTACCTGGAGAGAATCGTCAGCTCGCTGTCCGGCGGCGAGCGGGCGCGGGTATCGCTGGCGAGTGCCCTGCTCAACCGGCCCCCTCTGCTCGTGCTTGACGAACCCACGGTCGGTCTCGATCCCCTACTTCGTCAAGGGCTCTGGAGAGATTTCCACCGACTCGCAAGGGGGGGGACCACACTCCTGATTTCAAGCCACGTGATGGACGAGGCCGCAGAGTGCGACGACCTTCTGCTGATGCGTGAGGGCCGCCTGTTGCGAAACTGCACTCCGAACGAACTCCGCGGGGAGACGGGCGAGGAAGATCTCGGCAAAGCCTTCCTCAGAGTCATCGAGATGGCGAGCGGCACATGAGCGCCCGGATCACTCTCGCCACCGGCCGGCGGGTGCTCGGCCAGATCAGGCACGACCCCCGAACGATCGCCCTGCTCCTGGCAGTGCCGGCGTTGCTGCTCACCCTTTTGCGTTACATGTTCGACGGCCAGCCGCAGGTATTCCAGTCAATCGGCGCTCCCCTTTGCGGCCTTTTCCCCTTCATCGTGATGTTCCTGATCACTTCGATCACCATGCTCAGGGAGCGCACGAGCGGCACTCTGGAGCGCCTGATGACCCTGCCGATGTCGAAGCTCGACCTTCTGATGGGCTACGGACTCGCTTTCGGCGTGCTCGCTGCTGCCCAGGCCATCGTCGTCTGCGCCGTCGGCTTCGGGCTGCTCGGGCTCGAATCTCCCCACGGCGTATTACTGGTCGGAGCCCTGGCGATCCTGAACGCCCTGCTCGGCATGGCTCTGGGGCTGCTGCTGAGTGCTTTCGCCAGAACGGAATTCCAGGCTGTCCAGTTCATGCCGGCTTTCATTTTCCCCCAGATGCTGCTCTGTGGCCTTTTTATAACCAGGGATGAAATGGCCCCTGTGCTGGAGGCGGTTTCCTGGCTGCTGCCGTTTACATACGCCTATGACGCGCTCGACCTCGCGGTCTCACCCGGGCAACTTGATGCCACGCTGATGATCGACGTGGTCGTAGTGATCGGTGCAACGATGGCATCGCTTGCCCTGGGTGCGGTCACGCTGAAGCGACGTACGCCCTGAGTAAGGTAGACGCATGAATGAAGTCCCGTTGCTGACCAGCATTGACGGAGTGGTCACTGCCTCCGGGGAGGCGTTGCTGCCGATGCCGGACGACGGGCTGTTGCGCGGCGACGGCGTTTTCGAAGTGCTGCGCTCCTACGAGGGCACGCTGTTCGCGCTAGGCGACCACCTTGAGCGCCTCGGGCGATCGGCCGCTGCGATCGGCCTCGAGATTCAGCGCGATCCGCTCGAGGCCGAGACAGCCGCGCTGCTCGCCCGGGCGGATGGCGTCGACTGCCTGGTGAGGATCGTCGTGACTCGCGGCGGGCGCAGGATAATCGGCCTTGAGAAACTTCTGGTCCACACGCCATCGATTTCCCTGGCGACCGTCACCTACTCACCAACCGTGATCCTGAACGGGGTCAAGTCCCTTTCTTACGCGGCAAACATGGAGGCCACCCGGATCGCGAAGCGCTCGGGCGCCGCCGAAGCGTTGCTGGTCAGGCCGGACGGAATTGTGCTCGAAGCGCCGACTTCCGCCCTCTTCTGGGTATCTGAAAGTGGAAGCCTGAAAACGACGTCACTGGAGACGGGGGTTCTCGATTCGATAACCCGGGACCGCATCATCGAACACTGTGACGTAGAGGTCGGTGCCTTCCCGATCCGGGACGTGATGACCAGCTCGGAGGCATTTCTCGCTTCGACCACGCGCGAGGTTCAAACGGTCGATTCGATCGACGGGGAAAAGATTCCCACGTCCCCCGCTCCGAGAACTCTGGAAGCGGCAAAAGCTTTCGCCGCCGTGCTTCAGGCCGAGCTGCCCTGATCGGGGATACCGGCGCTGGGCTAGTCCCGATCTCTCAGGTACCACTCCGCATCGAGGGCGCCGGCGCAACCTGAGCCGGCGGCCGTAACCGCCTGACGATAAGTGTGATCAACCAGGTCGCCGACCGCAAATACGCCGGCCAGACTGGTTTTCGTCGAAGGCTCCGACGTTTTGACGTATCCCTCGTCGTCGGTATCCACCTGTCCGACAACCACCTCGGAACGCGGGATGTGTCCGATCGCAACGAAGGCTCCGTCAACCGCGACATCTTCAACCTCGCCGTTGTCTGCCCGGCGCAGCCTCACTTTCGCCAGCGCGCCATCTTCGCCAGCGATGAATTCTTCAGGCGAGTACGGGGTCTTGAGCGCGATGTTTGGCTTGGACTCAGCCCGCTCCTGCATGATCTTCGAAGCCCGGAATTCGTCTCGCCGGTGGACCAGGTCGAGACTGGTCGCGAACTTGGAGATGAATACGGCGTCTTCCATCGCGGAATCACCACCGCCAATAACCATAGTTGTCTTGTCCTTGAAGAAGGCGCCGTCACAGACACCGCAAGTTGAGACGCCGCGGCCGGAGAGTTCCATTTCGCCGGGAATACCCAGGCGCTTGGGCTCGGCCCCCATCGCCAGGACCACTGCCTTTGCCTGGTACTGCTCGTCTCCGAGAAAAACTTTGTGGATGCCACCGTCACTGAGTTCGACCCGGTCCACGTCGTCGCTTACGAAACGCGTGCCGAAGCGTTCGGCCTGGGCCCTGAACTTGGTCATCATCTCGGGACCCATAATGCCCTCGGGGAAGCCCGGGTAGTTCTCTACATCGGTCGTATTCTGGAGCTGTCCCCCCCACTGGAAGCCTTCGAATACGAGCGGGTTGAGTTCAGCCCGGGCGGCGTAGAGCGCAGCCGTATAGCCAGCTGGACCGCCACCGATGATGATCAGGTTTTCGACCTCTGGGCTACTCATTTTCTTTCCTTACGTCGATTCGTGAGACCGGCCGACCGGGCCGGAGTTCCATTACTTTACTTTATGAAGTATAGAGCTTTTCAATTCCCCCCACCCATCAGGGAAGGTTCCGGAGGCCGGTCAACCGGCAAGCCCTCTTCTTTCCACTGCCTGACTCTCTTGCGCAACTGGAAGAAAGCGACGACGCCGGGCGGGATCGGCAACCAGAATGCCACTAGCCGGTAGATCAGGATCGCCGCGAAAACTTCGGCTTCGGGCAGGCCGAACAGGACGAAGGTGCCGATCATCCCAGCGTCCACCGCGCCGACGCCGGCCGGTACGAAGGGGATCAGGTTGGCGGCCATGCCGATGAAGAATCCCATCACGACCAACCCGAACGGCACAGCGATGCCGAAGGCCTTGAACGAAGCCCAGAGGATTCCGATGTTGGCGGCCCAGAATCCAACCGCTCCGATCATCGCGAGACCGGCCTTCCAAGGGTGGGCGACCAGTTTGAGGGCGACCCTGACACCTTCTGCCAGGGTCGCGGGCACGGTGGCCAGTTTCGCCAGGACCTTCACGCTCGGCCGACGGTCCGAGATGTTCCTGATTCGGCGCTCTATGTCACTGGGGACGAGGGCGATCGCCAGGCCGACGATCATCACCAGGCCCGCTATCGCGGCCGGCAGGATGGTCAGCGAGACTTCGGTGCTGCCCGAAAGCACCCCGGTACGAAGAAGGACTCCGAAGACGACGATGGTCAGCGGATAGAAGAGGTAGTGCAGGACGATGAAAGCGACCATGCGGGTCCCTACGTCCCGGCGCTCCATGCCTCCTTGCCGCAATGCCCAGTAGGTGAGCACTACTCCACCGGCACCCCCGGCGGAAAAGAACAGGGTCGCTGCGAAGCCGGCCATGTTGATCTCGTAGGCTTCAGGCCAGGTGATCGGAAACACTTCACCCCCGACGACCGCCCTGAACAGGGCGATATAGGTGACGAATGAGAGCACGCAGAAGCCGATCGCCACAGCTAACCAGATGGAGCTGGCTTCCTTGAGCATGCCGATCGCGTCGCCGAATCCGACCAGCTTGGGCAGCAGGAAGTAGATGCCGACGATCAGGACCGCGATGACCACCGTGGTCTGGATGGCCGCCCTGGTCGAAATGACCGGAAGGCCGTCGCCCTGGTCGTCCTCCGCCTGGACTTCGGGCGCATTCTTTGTTTCTATGGTTATCGAGACACCTCGAAGCTGATGCTAGCCGTCTAACGCGCAGCGATCGCCTCAAGCCGCCGCAAACGATTGTTGACCAGGCGAACGACCGGACGTGCGAGTGGCTCCGCGTTGCGCGCCACGGCCACCACTCCGGCTCCGACGATCAGGTCGGTTACATAGTGCTCACCCAGATATACGAGCGAGAATCCGAGTGCCGCGGCGTAGACCCAGGCGACTGCGCCTTCGACCCTGCCGCCCGCGTCGCTCACCAGAATCGCCGCCATCACCGCTGTCGCAAAGTGAAGCGACGGCATGGCTGCCCACGGGTTGCCGTTCAGGGTGCCAAAGACCCTGGTCCAGCTCGGACCCCAGATGTCCTCGCCGAACTCGACCATCACCCGCTTGATCTCTTCGCTCGCCTCTTCCTGGGTTTCATGATCGACTACCTCTTGCATATAGCCATTTTCCGACGCCCACCACGGCGGGGCCGTAGGCGCGATGAAATAAAGGGCGCAGCCAAGGTCGAAGGTAGCTGCCATCTGGCGGGCTGACTGCGGGAAGTAGCTGTTCTTTCGAAGCAGGATCCAGAACAGGGCCATATAAGGCTGGATGAACCAGATCCAGTGCGCCCACGCGGCAAACTTGGTCA
>CALEMO010000356.1 GCA_937910825.1 uncultured Solirubrobacterales bacterium
TTCTGGAACACCTGCTTTTCAAGGGAACGCCGAACTATTCGGCGATCGAGATCTCCGAGCGCTTCGATGGGCTCGGCGCGTCCTTCAACGCTGCCACCGGCAAGGAGACCACCCATCTTTACGCCCGTTTCCTCGACGAGCACACGGATGACGTATTCAGCCTGCTCGGCGAGATGCTCCTGGAGTCGACTTTCCCGGACATCGACTCGGAGCGGGACGTAGTTCTCGAAGAAATCGCGATGTATGAAGACGAGCCCTCGGACCGGGTTCACGATTACCTGTCGGACGCGATGTTCGGGGATACACCGCTCGGCCGGCGAATCCTCGGCAGCGCCGACGTGATCGCCAATATCCCGGTTCCCGACATCGCCGAATACCATCGCCAGCGCTACGCGACCGGCAACATCGTCGTCGCAGCCGCGGGCAATGTCGAGCATGAGCAGATCGTTGCTCTCGCTGAATCGCTGCGGCCGGCTACATCCGGCAGCCCTGCCGGGATCATCGCCCAGGACCCCGCCGCCGAGGGCCGCTGCGAGTTTGCAACAAAGGACACCGAGCAGTACCACGTCTGTTTCGGGGCTCCCGGGATCAACAGGGCCGACGAGCGTCGCTTCGCCATGGCCGTGCTCGACTCGATCTTTGGCGGTTCCAGCTCTTCCCGCCTTTTTCGCGAGGTCCGAGAGAACCGCGGCCTGGCCTATTCGGTCGGCAGCTATTCTGAGCAGTTCACCGATACCGGTGTCGCTGCGATCTACGTCGGAACCCGCGAAGACAACATCGAAGAAGCCTGTGAAGTCATCGGCAACGAGCTTGAGAACATTCGCAGCGAGCCGGTCTCCGACGACGAACTGAGTCGGGCGAAAGAACACGTCAAGGGTCGCCTCGTACTCTCGGGCGAGTCCAGTGCGGCACGCATGTCGAGAATCGCCCGTTCGGCGTTGCACGACCTGCCGCTGCTCAGCATCGACGAGATGCTGGCCCGGGTTGACGCTGTAACTGTGGACGAACTGTCCGAGCTGGCAACAGAGCTTTATGGCCGGGATGGCCTTTCAACGGCCTGCGTCGGCCGCGACGAAGACCGCTTCCGCGCCGCGGTGGCGCCGGTTACAGGGGCCGTGACAGCATGATGCGGGTCGGCGTCGCCGGGGCGGCAGGTCGAATGGGCTCGACCGTCTGCGGTGCAGTCGGGGGGGCCGCTGACATGGAACTCGTCGCACGGGCTGACCCGGCGCTCGACACCGGGCTTGCCGACATCCTCGGCGACTGTGATGCGGTGGTCGAATTCAGCACGCCTGATACTTCGCTTGAGAACTCGATCGCCTGCCTGGAGGCCGGTGTGCACGTCGTCGTCGGCGCTACCGGTTTTGACCTCAACCGCCTCGAGCAGGCCGCCGAGAACAGTGGCACCTCGGCCAACTGTTTCGTCGCCCCCAATTTTGCAATCGGTGCGGTTCTGTTGATGACCCTTTCCGAGCAGGTCGCAAAACACATGCCGGAATGCGAAATCATCGAACTCCACCATGCGGCCAAGCTCGACGCGCCATCGGGTACCGCCAAGCGGACAGAAGAACTGATCACGGCGGCCGGCGGCAAGGTGCATCAACCAATTCACTCGGTTCGGCTGCCGGGGCTCGTAGCCCATCAGGAAGTGCTTTTCGGCGGGGAGGGGCAGACTCTCTCGATCCGCCATGACAGCATCGACCGCTCGTCGTTCATGCCGGGGGTATTGCTCGCCTTGAGAAAGGTCGCTCAGCTCGAAGATCGTTTCACGCTCGGATTGGAAAAACTGCTCACATGAATGAAGAGATCAGGGGCCTTGACGCAACCGCCCAGGCCGAAATTGTTTCATCCGGTGAGTCCAACCCCAGAGAGCTGCTCGACGTTGCGCTGGAGCAGGCGGAGCGGGTCAACCCGGAGATCAACGCGATCATCAGCCCGCTTTACGAGCAGGCTGCGATCGAAGCCGACGGCGACCTCCCCGAAGGCCCTTTTCGTGGGGTGCCTTTCCTGTTCAAGGATCTCGGTGCCGGTTTGGCCGGCCAGCCCTGTCACATGGGCAACCGGGTGCTCAAAGAAATCGACTTCAGGATGCCGGTTGATACTCACCTCGGAACCTGTTTCCGCGAAGCCGGACTGGTTACGATCGGCCGGGCCAGTACGCCCGAGTTCGGGATCCTTCCGACCACCGAGCCAGTCTCGTATGGCCCGACAAAAAATCCCTGGGATACGACCCGTACCACCGGAGGCTCGAGCGGGGGATCCGCGGCTGCCGTAGCCGCCGGCATCGTGCCGATCGCACATGCCTCCGATGGCGGCGGTTCGATCCGCATCCCGGCGAGTGCGAACGGTCTGGTCGGACTCAAGCCGAGCCGGGCACGGATCTCCCAATCGCCACTGAACGGCGACACCATGTCGGGGCTCACGACCGAGCTGGTCGTCGCCAAGTCAGTCCGCGACATTGCCCGGATGCTCGACTGGGTCCACGGTCCGGTTGCCGGAGATCCGTACGGATGCCCGGTGCCCGGGCATCCCTATGTCGAAGACCTGCTGATCGACCCGGGAAAGCTGCACATCGGCCTGCTCGCTGAGCCGATGACCGGCAACGTTCTCGACACCGAAATCATCGACGCTGCGCGCTCCACCGCCCGCAGGCTGGAAGCACTCGGCCACGAGGTTTCCGAACACGAGGTGCCGGTCGCGGGCGACGGCGACCAGCTCTTCGACAGCTTCATCACGCGCTGGGCGGCCGGCATGAGCCAGACGGTGTCGGTGATCGGCGCCCTGGTCGGCCGCCCGCTGACCGCTGATGATGTCGAGCCCCTGACCTGGGTGCTGGCGGAGCGAGGGCAAAGGGAAAGCGGTGCCACGTACCTGGACGCGATCCAGCAGCATCAGGTGATGGCCCGCATGATCGCCTCCCTCTACCGCAGTGAGGTGAACCCCGGGGGATTCGACCTGATCCTGACCCCAACCCTGGCCACCGTGCCACCAAAGCTCGGCACTTTCGACGACTCCGGACCGGATCCGATGGTCGCGATTGAGAAGGCCCGTGACTTCGCCAACTTCACCGGCACTTTCAACGCGACCGGTCAGCCAGCGATCTCTGTGCCGATGGAGATGAGCGCCGAGGGCATGCCGATCGGCATGCAGTTGGTCGCCCCGCTCTGGCGGGAGGACCTCTTGTTCAGGGTCTCATCGCAACTTGAGCAGGCACATCCCTGGGCCGACCGGCGCGCGCCGGTATTCAGCCAGGATTGATCGAATAAGGTTGCTGCCGTGAGCGAAATTCGAGGTGTAATCACGGCGATGGCGACCGCCTTCCATGAGGGTGGGGATATAGATGCGCGGTCCACAGCCGCGCTCGCCCGCCGGCTGGTCGACGACGGTTCCCAAGGCCTGGTGGTCGCCGGTACGACCGGTGAGTCGCCGACCCTCGACGACCACGAGAAGATCGCCCTGCTTGAAGCTGTGGTTGACGAGGTCGGCGACGAGACCACGATCATCCTTGGTAGCGGCTCGAATGACACCCGCCACTCGGTCGAGCTGACCCGCGCCGCGGCCGACGCCGGAGCCGACGCAGGCCTGGTTGTCACCCCTTATTACAACCGTCCCAATGCGGCCGGACTGAAGGCCCACTTCACGGCGATCGCCGAAGGCAGCCCCGACTTACCGCTGATCCTCTACAACATCCCCTCCAGGGTCGGCATCAATATGGAACCCGATTTCCTCGCCGAACTGGCACAGGTCCCGAACATCGTGGCCGTCAAACAGGCCAACGACGAACAGCTCCAGGCGATCCCCGGACTCGACCTGCTCGCCGGAAACGACGTCGGCTTCCTCAGGGTTCTCGAGCTAGGCGGCGCCGGTGGCATCCTGGTGGCATCACACCTCGCAGGAGGTCGCATGCGGCAGATGTGGGACAGTGCTCAGGCCGGAGACCTCGAGCAGGCCCGACAGACAGATCTTGAACTAGCGCCCCTCTATTCCGCCATGGGTGTGACCATCAATCCGATTCCCGTGAAAGCGGCACTCGAGATGGTTGGTATCTGCAGCGCGACGATGCGCCTGCCGATGGTGGAGGCGACCCCAGAAGAGAAAGAAGAGATTCGAACCTTGCTTTCACAAGCCGGAATTGATTTGCCAGAAAGAGGCACCCTTTGAGTGACCGCATCAAGATCCTGCCTCTGGGCGGACTTGGGGAGATAGGCAAGAACATGACCGTGGTCGAGTACGGCGGAAAAATCGTCGTAGTTGATACCGGGCTGATGTTCCCCACGCCACAGATGCTCGGGATCGACCTCGTGCTTCCCGACTTCGAGTACCTGAGGGGACGGGCAGAAGACATCGAAGCGATAGTCCTGACCCACGGGCACGAAGATCATGTTGGCGCGCTGCCTTACGTGCTGCGGGAAGTTGGCATGCCGAAGGTGATCTACGGAGGCATGCTGACCGTCGGAATGGTGCGCTCGAAGCTTGACGAGCACAAGCTCGGCAACGCGCCGCTGACCGAACTGCCGGCCGGCCAGAAAGTCGATGCCGGGCCATTCGGAATCGAGCTGGTACACCTTTCGCATTCGATACCCGACATGCGCGGCGTGATCATCACCACCGATATCGGCAGGGTCTTTTTCACCGGCGACTACAAGTTCGACCAGACACCGGTCGACGGCCGCCCGGCCGATGTTGCCCGTCTGGCCGAGCTTGGCAGTGACGGCCTGCTGCTGCTCTGCGGAGACTCGACTAACTCCGACCGTGCTGGTGTATCTCCTTCTGAATCGAGTGTCGGACCGGCGCTGCTGGAAACCTTCAGCAGCTGCAAGGGGCGCATCATCGTCACCTCATTTGCCTCAAACATCCACCGGGTCCAGCAGGTGATCGACGCTGCCGAGGCGCTCGACCGCAAGGTGGCGCTGGTCGGTCGATCGATGCGCAAGAACTTCAACATCGCATCGAACCTCGGCATCGCCAAAGCCCCCCAAGGGATCCTGATCCAGCCTCGGGACATCGAGGACTTCCCTGACGAGAGGGTGGTCGTGATGTCGACCGGGTCGCAGGGTGAACCTTTCTCCGCGCTGCGGCGCATGGCGAACAACGACCACCGCGACCTGGAGCTGCATTCAGGCGATACCGTCGTCTTCTCGGCGTCTCCGGTTCCCGGAAACGAGCGGGCGGTCAACGAGACGATCGACCGGATCTATGAGATCGGGGCCTCGGTCATCACCGCCAAGGACGCTCCGATCCACGCTTCAGGACACGGATTCGGTGAAGAGATCAAGATGATGCTCAACCTGACCAAGCCGAAGTACGTGATGCCGGTTCATGGCGACTTCCAGCGGATCAGGCTCCACTCCCAACTCGCCCAGTCGGTGGGAGTACCGGAAGAAAACATCTTCAAGGGCCGCAACGGCCTGCCCCTGTACGTCGGACCCGATGGCGGAGAATTCGGGGAAGAGGAAAAGTCGGGAGTCATTTATGTGGACGGCATCGACCTGGCCGATCCCAACGACGCCTCGCTGCGGGATCGCCGCACGATCTCGGCGGACGGCATCTTCATCGTCATCTCGACGATCGCTGGAGACAACGGTGATGTGGTCGCTGACCCGGAGGTGATCCTGCGCGGCGTGGGTCCGCTGGACAACGAACAGAAATTCACCGACGAAATCAAGGACATGGTCGAAGATTCGCTGGAGAAGAAGGCCAAGTCGGGCGTTCGCAACGTCGAACTGATTCAGGACGATCTCCACGATGAACTCGCGAAATTCATCCACAAGCGGCTGAAGCGCCGTCCGATGGTGGTGCCGGTCGTAGTGGAAGTCTGACCTGGGGGGGCAGGCGGCTCCCGGGAACGACCTGGAGCCGCCTGCTTTCGTAAATCGCTTCTTCGGCTCGCTCGTTGCCGAAAGGCAAATCGCTTCACCGAGTCGCTCATGTCCTCGGCAGCACCCCAGGACGCCCCCGTAAACCACTTGCGTGGAGTTACGGCCGTGCTTCGGGGGCTTGAGCGGGCGTTGGGCCGCCTCATCTTCGGGACTCTCGGGGTGATCTTCACCTCATTTGGGTGACGATCTATCCTGGAATTCGAACCTTCGGCGCCGCCTGCCCAACACGAGATAGAAGCGCGCGGCAGTCGGCCGCCACCGGCTGCTTAACGAGCAAAACCGCTGAGCCAAGGGGGAGAGAGGGGCCCGACGGTTTGTGCTCTTTGTTCTTGGGGAAAAGTGAACCCACCGAGGCAGTTCTGGGGGAGATTCCCCGGCGGGTTCATGTGTCTCGTCCGCTTAGAAAGATAGGTCGGGGAACTAAAAAGACGCTAAAGGTGTGATGACCATTGTCTGAGTCAGACAGATCCGGCTTCGGCAAGCGGAAGTTCTACCGTAAACATGGCTCCGCCGGAGGGAGAATCGCCCACCGAAGCCTTGCCGCCATGAGCGATGGATATGGTCGAGACGATCGCCAGGCCAAGCCCTGTGCCTTTCGATGAGGCACGGTCTCCGGGGCCGGCGTTGTGAACGAACCGGTCGAAGACATGGGCCCTGAGCTCGGCCGGGATACCCGGGCCGTCGTCGGCCACGGAGAGCCGGACAATCCCCGTCTCGGGATCCGGAGTGACATTGACTGTGATCGTCGAGCCTTCCGGCGTGTGCTGAACTGCGTTGTCAACCAGGTTCAGGACCACACGATGCAAGTCGTCGGCGGTGCCTTTGACGCTCGCCGGTTCTTCCGCCTCCAGAACGAACTTGTTACCGCCGGCGAGCGGCTCTACCTCCTCGATCGCATCGGTCGCGATCTCGATGAGATCGCACAACTGCTTGGGTGATTCGAGTCCGGAATCTGCCCGGGCGAGAATCTGAAGGTCTGCCACCAGCCGGCGCATGCGCTGCGACGAGCGCAGTGCCGACTCGACGCTTTCGAGTTCGAGCCCACTTTGGTCACGATCAAGCGAGTGTTCGAGTAGTTCCAGGTTCGCCAGCACGCTGGTGAGCGGTGTCCTCAGCTCGTGGGAGGCATCGGCCACGAACTCGCGTTGCCGGGCCAGCGCCCTCTCGCGCTCGGCTCGGGCAAGTGACAGCTCGTGGAGCATGTCGTTGAAGGTTCTGGTCAGCTTCGAGACTTCGTCGTCGGCGACCGGGTTCTCCAGGGTTATCGAGGGATCCCGGGTTCGGGCGATCTCTCCGGCGGCAGAAGTCAAGCGGGCTACCGGCCTCATCGCCCGCCGGGAGAGAACGACCCCGGCCATGGCGGCCAGGAGCGTTGCACCAAGTGTCCCGGCGAGGACCGAGATCCAGATCCGGTTGATCGACGAGTCAAGGCGGTCCATCGAGCGACCCACCCGGACGAACCCAATCGCATTGCCACTTCCCGGAGCATCCTCGTACGGCACTGTTGCCACTTGGATATCGCCTACCTGGGCTATCTTGCGTTCGAGCCGGGGAGGCCCCAGGAGGTCTGCATCGTCTGAGGCAATCGTCTCCGGGACGGAGCTGACCAGTGAGGTCACATCGGCCGGCCCTCCCGCGCTCTCGACGAGCTGGATGATCTGCCCGCGCACGGCGAAAGCCGGAGTGAGACTGTTCTCGCGCCGGACATTCGCCACCAGGTCATTCGCCGCCGATTCCGTGTCAGCCGCGAAAGTGTCCTCGAGCTGCTGGGTGGTGAGCTGTCCGACTACGAAGCCGAAGGCGACGAGGATCACGAAAGTCAGGCCGGAAGAAACTGCAGCGAGCTTCCAGCGGATCGGCCAGCTCGGCGGCCAGAGCTTCCAGTCGCGCAGCGATTTGCGGGGCCTCATCTCAGGCCTTGATCACGTAGCCGGCTCCGCGCTTGGTGTGCAGGATGCGGGGTTCGCCGCCTTCCTCAAGCTTTCTGCGAAGGTTGGAGATGAAGACGTCGATCGTATTTGTCTCATCGAGCGGGTCATATCCCCAGACCTCTTCCAGCAGCCTTTCACGTGAGATCACGAGGCGCTGGTTTCTCATCAGGTATTCCAGAAGTTCAAATTCGCGCTTGGTCAGCTCTACCTCCCGGTCACCGCGCAGGGCTTCCTGGGAGTCCGGGTTCAGGCGCAGGTCGCCGACCGTGACCATCGCCGTGCCGTGCGGGGGGTGTCGCCGGAGCAGCGCACGGATACGGGCGAGCAGCTCGCTGCGCTCGAAAGGCTTGACGAGATAGTCGTCGGCTCCGCTGTCGAGGCCGGTGACCCGGTCATCGGTCTCCGCGCGGGCGGTCAGCATAAGGATCGGAACTTCAGAGTCTTCGCGGATCCGGGCACAGACTTCAATTCCGTCCATGCCGGGCAGTCCCAGGTCGAGTACCACCAGGTCAGGCAGGAATTCGCGGCTGACATCAAGCCCTTCAGGCCCATCCCCACTTGCACGCACTTCGTATCCTTCGGCGCGCAGGGTCCT
Organism: uncultured Solirubrobacterales bacterium; assembly: GCA_937910825.1. Lineage (GTDB taxonomy): Bacteria > Actinomycetota > Thermoleophilia > Solirubrobacterales > 70-9 > 67-14. Next base: position 8,406 of record CALEMO010000356.1, read on the forward strand.
CCTGAGTACGTCGACGATTTCTGCATCGTCTTCGATTATCAGGACACGTCCTCCGGTCGAATCCGCGTCGCTCAACATAAGACAAGTCTAGACAGTGGACCGGCACGGAAGGGGTCGACCGCCCACCGTTGAAGAAAAAGACATGTTCGTTCGTACTTCCCGGCGCGAAAGCAAAAAGCGCCCGGCAAAGCGTGCTTCGAAGCCCGCTTCGAAGCAAGATGCCAAGCCGCCCCGCGAACCGCTGGAACAGCGGCATCTCGACCTGATCGGGCTGGGCCTGGTCCTGCTGGGCATTTATCTGGTTTTCGTCCTCTATTTTGGATGGCAGGGTGGCCGCGTGGGTTCCGGCCTCAGGGACGGCCTGCAGTACCTGATCGGAATTGCGGCATATGCGATTCCGCCGGCTCTGTTCATGGCAGGCGCGATTCTCATGTTTCGGCCCTCGCTGCCGAGCACGCGGCCCCTGAGGACCGGGGCGGCATTCCTGCTTGGAGGACTCCTGCTCGCCCTGGCCGGCGGAACCTTCGGCATGGCCGGCGGCCGCAGCGCGAACGTGAATTCTTTTGACTCCGGCTGGTTTCCCGAGCACGGTGGGGTCTTTGGTGAATCGCTCTACTGGCTCTCGGCGACGGCTCTTCAGCCGTTCGGGGCCCATCTGATTGCCGTCTTCGCCCTGCTGGCCGGCATCCTCCTGCTGACGGGTACTACCGTCGCGGCGGTTCTCAGTCGCAGCGGTTCCGCGATCAAAAAAGCCGGCGCAAGCTCGGCAGAGGCCACGAAAGTGCTCAGGGCAAGCTCTGCCCGATCCGAAGAGCAAACCCTGGCGATCGGGGGCGAGACTCTCCTGGGGACTGATGAGACAGTCCTGGATGGCGAAAAGACCCTGTTGATCGCCGAGGCAGACGATACGGCGACGGCTGAATTCGAGCTTACGGCAGAGAGTGGCTCCGGCTCGCCGCTTGAAATTGACATCTGGGCCGAAGAAGGCGATGAGCCGACTATCTCCGACCGCACAGTAAAGCTCGAGCCAATCGAGATTTTCGCCGGTGCCGCTGGCGGCGTGGCAAGTCCCGTCGAGCCGTCTGTTCCCACCGAAGGCGGCGGCGGGGCAACCTTCTCGGATGATTTTGAGCAGGAGCTTTCCGACCTCGAAGAAGAATTTGAAGGCCCGCCGGAGGTTCCCCTGGAGGACTTGGGGGACAACAACGCAGAGGGTGATCCTGTTGCTGAGCGTGCGGCCGGGATCCAGGGCAAAAAGGTCGAGCAGCTCGAACTGACGCCGATGGGCAAGAAGCGCGGTGCAACGACCGCGGAAGAGGTCGAATACCTCAATCCGACGACCAAGATCCTGGACCGTGGCGCTGGCGACTCGGGCCCGGACCCGGTTGAGCAGAAGGAGCTGGCACGCAAGCTGGTGGAGACGCTCGGCCATTTCGGTGTCGAAGCAAAGATCGTCGGGGTCGTCTCCGGACCCCATGTGTCCAGGTTCGAGCTCCAGCTCGCGCCTGGAACCAAGGTCAAAAAAGTCAGCGAGCTTTCGAACGACCTCGCTTATGCGCTGGCCTCGACCGAAATTCGCATCCTTGCGCCGATTCCGGGCAAGCAGGCGGTAGGCGTTGAAGTTCCGAATTCAAGCCGCAAAATGGTCAAGCTGGGTGACATCTACAGCAAGCCCCCGAAAAAGGCTTCGCCCCTGCTCGCCTGGCTGGGCAAGGGGATCGACGGCAAGGCCGTGTCAACGGACCTTGCGACCATGCCGCATGTGCTGGTGGCCGGCACCACCGGTTCCGGTAAGTCAGGATGTGTGAACGCGATCCTGACTTCGATCCTGATGCATTCTTCGCCGAACGAAGTCAGGCTGGTCCTGGTCGACCCCAAGCAGGTGGAACTGAACCACTACGAAGCGGTTCCGCATCTGTTGACACCAGTGGTGACCAACCCGAAGCTGGCCGCCAACGTGCTGCAGAACCTGATCGCCGAGATGGAGACCCGGTACGGACTGATGAAGACGGTGCGGGCGAGGAATATCACCGACTACAACCGTATCCAGGCAAAGGCCGGTGAGCCCAAGCTGCCCCACATCCTCTGCGTGATCGACGAGCTCGCCGACCTGATGATGGTCGCCCCGGCAGATGTCGAGTCTTCGATCATCCGTCTCGCACAGAAGTCACGTGCCACCGGAATTCACCTTGTGCTGGCTACCCAGCGGCCCTCGACCGACATCATCACCGGCACGATCAAGGTCAACATCCCTTCAAGGATCGCATTCGCTGTGTCTTCCCAGACTGACTCCAGGGTCATTCTCGACCAGGGCGGAGCCGAAGCACTGCTCGGCCAGGGTGACATGCTCTTCCGTGGGCCGGGCACCTCGAAGCTCCAGCGCATCCAGGGCGCCTTCGTCTCCGAGGAGGAGATCGCGAGGATCACTGATTACTGGTCGGAGCAGGGGGAGCCGGAATTCGAGCAGGAGCTGCTTGCCGAAAGACAGCCGGTCAAGGAGGAAGGATCCGATGGGGATTTCGACCCTGACCAGGACGATCTACTCGATCAAGCGATCCAGCTCGTGGTCGATACTGAGACCGCTTCGGTGTCGATGATTCAGCGCCGCCTCAGGGTCGGCTATACCCGCGCCGGCAGGCTGGTCGACATGCTCGAAAGGCGCGGCGTCATCTCCGGATATGAAGGCTCGAAGCCCCGACAGGTACTGATCACGGCGGCGGACCTGCCGAGGGTGCTGGGGCGCGGCCAGGACTTCGGTGACCCGGAGCCCGAAGGAGCGGTCGCTCTTCCGGACGAGACGGTTCTGGAAAGCACCCCGGACGACGAGTCCGGCCCCGCTGCCGGATAAGCAAGTTCCCGGGTTCCGGGCGGGGCTGCCGGGCCGCTAGGCTCCGGGGTCGATGGAACAGCAAGGCAAGACGGTCAGAGCGGGCATTCTGGTTACCGGGACTGAGGTTCTGACGGCGACCATTCAGGATCGCAACGGACCCTGGCTCTCCGAGCAGCTGACTTCGATCGGAATCGAGCTGGTCGAGATCCTGATCGTCGCTGACCACCGCGACGACCTGATGAACGGACTGCGGCACATGAAGGAGATCGGCCTTGACCTGATCATCACCACCGGAGGGCTCGGCCCCACCGCAGATGACCTGACGGCTGAAGTCGTGGCCCAGTTCACCGGCCGAGAACTGCAGCTTGACGAAGAAGTCGAGGCCAAGATCGCCCGCATCCTTGCTCGCTTTGCCCGGTCGACCGCTGTGAAGCTGGCGCCCGAAGCTCTGAACGCCGCGAATCGAAAGCAGGCGATGGTGCCCGATGGCGCGCTTGCCCTGGATCCGGTTGGTACTGCACCCGGACTGATCGTTCCCGGGCCCGATGGACTCGTGGTGCTCGTTCTTCCCGGCCCGCCGCGTGAACTTCAGCCGATGTGGCGTACGGCCCTCGAGCAGCCGATGATCGAGGCGATAACCAGTCAGGCCAGCCAGCTCAACTTCTACCGGCTGCGCATGTTCGGCACGCCGGAGTCCGAGTTGGCCCTCAGCCTGCGCGAAATCGAAACTGAAGGGCTGGAGATCGACCGGCTTGAAGTCACCACTTGCCTGCGCAAGGGCGAAGTCGAAATCGACGTGAGGTACCGGGACGGGGCGGCCGATACGGCTGAATCACTGCGCGAGGAACTGAAGGCGCGCCACCAGGACACGCTTTACAGTCTCGACGGCACGAGCGTGGATGAGATCGTGGCCGACCTGCTCAGCGACAGGAAGCTTGCGGTCGCCGAATCATGCAGTGCCGGCCTGCTGGCCGCCAGGTTGACGAATCTGCCGGGCGCTTCGGAGTATTTCTCGGGCGGGGTCGTTTCGTATTCGGACCAGGCGAAGACGGACCTGCTGGGGGTGG
>CALEMO010000357.1 GCA_937910825.1 uncultured Solirubrobacterales bacterium
GCCGCAAAGAGCATTACCTCGGAGAGGATGAAGATCAGGATTCCGAGGACCGTGCGATCGATCCTGGCGCTCTGGTGGGACTCCGGGGGGCCGTGGTGCTCGTCCGCTTGCCCGTGGCCGGCTGCGATGCTTGCGCTTTCCAAAGCTATACCTCGCCGTCTTCGGTCGCATCTTCGAGCTGGGTCGCCGCAACCGGTTCTCCTGCCGCTACCGTCGCCGCAACTGCCTCGCGCGACCGGCCGGCCTCGTGATGCGCAACCGGCTTCTCGGTAATTTCGCGAACCCGCCCGACCAGGTCACTCTCCAGCCAGCGGGACTGCTCGCCGCTCAGCGTGGATATCAGGATGTCGTCGACCCGATAGTGCTCAATCGCGCCACTGACCGATTCAAACGGATCCGGGCTCATCGGCTGGCCGGTCGCATCGATGTCCGACCGGTACAGCGTTGCCATCAGGCCGGCCAGATCCCGGGACACTTTGTTCAGGGGCACCCCTTCGGTCTGCGGCGCAATGATCGTGAACCGGTGCGGCCTGTCCTTCGAGCGTTCGAGCAGGCGCTCCGCGAGGTCCGGGGCCGAAAGCGTCTGATTGGCCACCACCAGCGTATGGGTGACGTTCAGGCTGACCGAGTCATCTTCGATGCGCACCGGGATGTGGGTGATCTTCACTTCCGGTTCGAACTCACGCTCCGCCCACTCTTCGAATGCGCGAAGGATCAGGCCGAAGCGGCTGTCGTACAGGCAGGAAAGCAATACCTCGGAGGGCCGGTGGCTGCGGATCGCATCGCCCAGAGCGAGGTCCGAAGCCGGGTCGAGGACTTCTCCCACGGCATCGACACCGAACTCATCGAGTACCGCGAGGGTCACGTCGACCCTGCTGCGCGCCGCCTGCTTCGCTTCATCCGGGGCAAAAAGCTGTCCGGCGGTCGGCTGGTTCTGGGGGGCGACGACGACGACGTAGCTGGCTTCCGGCGCACGCTCGAGCGTATTCTGGAGCAGCTTGCGCCCTCCGGCTACTTCATTCAGGAAGAGGACCAGTGGCTTCATGAGGGTGCTGACACCGTGCTCGGTTCGGGTTCGGGCAGCTCAGCCCCTTCTTCATCACCCATGATCGCGTGGCGGGCACCGGGTGTGCCGAATTCATAAGGGCCGCCAACGACCCGCGGGATCTGGTCGAAGTTGAAGACCGGCGGCGGCGAAGATACCTGCCACTCAATCGTATTCGAGCGCCAGGGATTGTTCCCGGCCTTGGGCCCGAACCGCCAGCTGACGATCATGTTGTAGAAGAAGACCAGCTGAGCTGCGCCGAGGATAAAAGCGAAAACCGAGATGAAAAGGTTCCAGTCGCCGTACTGGGTGGCGTAGTCGGCCACCCTCCTCGGCATGCCGTCCATGCCAATCCAATGCATCGGCACGAAAGTCCCCCAGGTGCCAACCAGGGTTCCCCAGAAATGGACCCGACCGAGCTTTTCGTCGTACATGCGACCGGTCATTTTCGGGAACCAGTGGTAGATACCGGCGAAGATCGTGAATACAGAGCCGCCGAAGAGCACGAAGTGGATGTGGGCGACGATGAAGTAGGTGTCTGACACCGCGATGTCGATCGGGATCATGCCCAGCATGACGCCAGAGATCCCGCCGACAGTGAAGGTCACGATGAAGGCAAGCGAAAAGAGCATCGCAGTCGAATAGGTATGGATCTTGCCGTAGAAAAGCGTGCCCAGCCAGGAGAAGATCTTGATCCCGGTGGGCACCGCGATCAGCATGGTCGTGATCATGATCGGCACACGCAACCAGGCGAACATGCCGGCGACGAACATGTGGTGCGCCCAGACTGAATAGCTGAGAACAACGATGCCGATCAGGGCTAGCGCCATGAGCCGGTATCCGAAGACGGGTTTTCGGGAGTGGGTAGAGATGATTTCGGAGACGATTCCGAAACCTGGCAGCATCATGATGTAGACGGCCGGATGCGAGTAGAACCAGAAGATGTGCTGGTAGCTGAGGACGTCGCCGCCCTGGAGGAACTGGAAGAAGTTCATCCCGAGGACGCGGTCAAGCAGCACCATGAACTGGGCACCGGCAACGAACGGGGTGGCTCCGACAACGAGCAGTGAAGTCGAAAGGTTGGCCCAGACCAGAAGAGGCATGCGCCAGGGGTTCATTCCGGGCGCACGCATGGTGACGATCGTGACCAGGAAGTTAAGAGCGGTTGCAATCGAAGATGCCCCTGCAAACTGCACACCTATATTGAAGAAACTCTGCCCTAACGGCGCTCCTGTTGACAGCGGCGCGTAGCCGGTCCAGCCGGCATCGAAGGAGCCGCCAGGGGCGAGGAACGAAGCGAGGAAAATTATTCCAGCAATCGGCAGAAGCCAGAAGCTGAGCGCGTTCAGCCTCGGGAATGCCATGTCCGGAGCGCCGATCATCAACGGCAGCACGTAGTTGGCCAGCCCGGCGAACACCGGGATAATGAAGAGGAAGATCATGATGACCGCGTGGGTCGAGAAAAGGCCGTTATAGGTGTTCGCAGCAACGATCTGCGCGCCCGGCTGAGCGAGCTCGGCTCGGATCAGCAGCGCGAGCACCCCCCCGATCAGGAAAAAGATCATCGTGGTGACCACATACTGGATGCCGATCACCTTGTGGTCAGTATTGAACTTGAAGTAGTCCTGCCACTTGGTGGCTCCGTGTCCGGAATGGTCTTCGGGGATGGTCGGCTTGCCCGCCGCCCAGCGGAACCAGTAATCGAACGCACCGAAACCGAATAGGAAGCCGAAGGGAGTGGTGATCAGCGGTACGACAACGTGGGGATAGCCGGTCTGCGCGGTCTGGAACGCGTCCAAGCCCATCAGGCTGCGAAGTGCAAGCACCAGGAAGAAGCCGAAAGCGGCGCCGAGCAGCGCGCCAATCGCGCCGCGGTACCAGCCCGGTTGCTTAATCGCGTTAGCCATTTACAAGACCTCCATCATGACTGATCGACATTTTTCTTCTCGGTTTCGTCAACCCCGCTGCCATCGATGCCGCCACTCTTTTCCTGCATTTGGCGTTCGAGCGCGAGGGCCTGATCAGCCGTAAACAAGAGGTCCTTGGGTACTTCCTGGGAAAGTCCGCTGACCCATTTTTCATAGTCGGCTTCCGACTCGACGACGACTTTCGCCCTCATGGTCGTATGGCCAAAACCACAAAGTTCTGTACAGATCAGCTGGTAAGTGCCGATCTTGTCGGGAGTGACAATCGCTTCGGTGGTGATCCCGGGGACGTTGTCCATCTTGATCCGCCACTCCGGGACCCAGAACGAATGCAGCACGTCCTGTGCGTTGAGCTTGAAGATCGCCTGACGGTCGACCGGCACATGGAGCTCGCCCTCGGACCATTTGTTGCCCTGCTCGGGATAGCCAAAGGTCCAGGCGAACTGCTGCGAATAGACATTGATCTCCTGTGCGTCAGAGTCCTTGTTCTCGATGTCGTTGAGGACCGCCCAGCTATAGCCACCCAGGGCGAGCACGATGATCAGCGGGATCAGGGTCCAGACGATCTCGAGCTTCGTATTGCCGTGGATCGGCAGACCATCGCTTTCATCTCCCGGTTTGACCCGCCACTTGATCAGCGCGTAGCCGAGCGCAACGCAGACACCGGCAAAAATGTAGGACGAAATAACGATCGTGACATTGAGCAGCGTGTCGATCGGGGCGGCCGCGGTGGAGCCCGCGTCGCCGTTCCAGTCGACCTGCAGCATGAGGATCGAAATGACGGTGCCGAAAGCCAAGGTGGCGAGGACCAGTTTGAGGTACGGGAGTCGAGTCATGAGACTTCCGTGATTCTATTGAAGCGGTGGTCGAACGGTCTGTGAGGCCGCCTCATACATTTTCAACTGGCCGGACTTGACCTGCTGAAGCGGAAATTACGTCCTTCGCAACACCCTGCCAACTCCAATTCCGATCAGTGCAGTCGGCTATATCCCGGCCCAATTGCCGCCTTGACTCCGGATCGATCGCCAGCCAGCCGTTCACGCTGGAGGCCAGGTCGCTGACTGCAGCCGGACCAAGATCGAAGCTGATCAGCCCCGAAGCCGCCGGAACTTCCCGGCTCAGGGTCCTGGCTACCTCCGCCAGACCGGAGTGATTGGCGCAGACAGGCAATACCCCGCATGCGGCACCTTCGGCAGCGACCATGCCGAATGCCTCGGGGAAAGTACTCGGCACGACCATCGCATCCGAAGCAGGCAGCACCCCTGCCACCTCATCGTGCTCGAAGCGCCCGCCGAAGCTGACCGACCCGGCTCCGTCGATCGCCATCTGGCGGTACCCGTCGGGCGGAGATTCGAGGAAGCGACCGAGGTATTCAAGCGGCATTCGCGAACCGCCTTCGAGGCCCCTGCCCTCCTTCGCGATTTCACGAGCCGCTTCGATATCGCCATCGGCTAGTGCCGTGACCAATGCCCGCAAAGCAACCTCGTAGGCACCGAAACCGATCAGCAGCAGCCTCGCCCCCGGATTGGCGGCGTGGATCAACGGCCAGGCCGCGACCAGCAGGTCGACCCCTTTCGAAACGATCAGCTTGCCGACAAAGACGACCCGCGGGCCCTCGGCCGCTGCGTATTCGCGAAGCGCACCGGCCGCCTCCAACTCGTCGCGCCCGAATGACGCAGAGCGCGGTGAGTCTTTGATCCGCCCGGCAAGTGCCAGCAGGCTGCCCCGAGCCGACCCTGGAGCGATCGCTGCGAATTCGTCGGTGTCGACTCCCGGTGGCCCCATCCCGGTTCTTTTCTCGAGCCCGAGCCCCGGCACGGCCTGCCAGAGGCTTGCCGCGGTGTGGTGTGAGCCGACAAGTACGGCAGCGCAGGGCTCGAGGCCCTGTCGGGCAAAAGGCTGAAATCTCGGATATGGTTTGACCGTATATTCGAGGTCTGAGCCATGGTTTTTTACGGCATAAGGCCGTACTCCGGCCCGAGCGAAAATCACTGGACCCATGATCAGATGATTGGCGAGCGCCGCGTCCTGACCACCGATCAGCTCCTGGACGTCGTTCACCGCGGAGACGTTTACCCGGATGTAGTGCTCGATCTCGTCATCGCTCAGGCGAGGGAAGGCGCGCGCCTCAAAACCAACGTATGGGTCTTCCACATACACCGGCAACAGATTCCCGATCGGTGGCCGGTAGACCGTCACTGATCCGTCCCCGTCCGCCAGCCTCAGCTCCGTGACCGCGAGCCCTTCGTCGTCCCAAAGGCCGATCTGGTTGACCCAGCGGAGTTGCTCTGCCTCCTGGTCCTGACAGAGCAGGTGGACATCATGGCCCAGCGTCGCCAGCGCCTGCGCCAGATTCGCGTTGTAGATGTTGCTGCCGGTACCGCGCAGGAGATAGCCGTGGAATATAAGGATCTTCATTTAGGGATATTCTCCCCCAATGAGTCCAGTGACCAATAAACAGATGTTTCGACTGAGGGCACCTGCCTCCGGCCGCGAGGCGATCGCCCCCGCCGCAGAGGGTGTCGTCTACCGTGATGCCGAGACCGGAGAGGCTATGGAACCGATCGCCCAGGTTCTGCCCCTGGCACCTTCGGCGTCCCGTCTACCCCGTACCCCGGTCAACCTGAGGCTGTGCCGCCGATGCGAGCAGTTGACCGCTCGTGACCTCGACCGCTGTGAATTCTGCGGACTCCCCCGCTGATCAGCCTTCGCCGATGATCGTCGCGGTGTAGAGCAACACATTGCTGCCGTAATAACAGCCGTACTTCTTCACCGAATCGATCTTCTGCTGCGGCCTCGACTTCGCGAGTGCCTCGTTCGGGCTTCCGTCGGCGTTATTGCCGATGTTGCATTTGTCCGACGCCCGGCTGCCGCGCCAGGTGTATTCCTTTTCAGCCTGCTGACAGGCGGGCGACTCGAAGGATGATGCGTTGCAGGCGGCCGGTTTCCACATGGCGGGTGCCCAGGTCGGAATGGTCAATCCGACGACCTGGTTCTTGATCACGTTCAGCGGCGTGGAAAGCGCAAACTGCACGGTCGTTCCGAAGTAGGGGTTTAGCACCTGAATCGGGCTCTGCCGCACCATTTTGTAGCGCGGAGAACCTTTCTTCTTCTTCTCGACCTGTTTCAGAACGGCGATCCTCGCCTGGGCCGGCGAGCCAAAAACGCTGTTCAGGAAAGGTGCCTGCGCGCTGTAGGTCGTATTGCCTTTCTTGACTTCTTTGCGCGTCGGCCTGGCCAGCTTGATCGACCATGAAACGATCTTGCCGGCGAAAGGAACGACAAAATTGCGGCCCGGGCTCGTCTTGGAAAGAGCCTGATAGCCGGTTATCTTGCCTTCGGCAGTGCATTCGCGGCGAAAATCAGTACCGCAATTCGGCTCGAGCTTCATATTGCCTTTGCCGAGAAGCGCCCTCTTGACCGCTTTGCCGTCGGCGGGCGAAATCGTGGTTGCCAGCGGCAGCACGAGGATCATCGCGAGCAGCACGGCGCCGGTGAGGAGGCGAAAACGGCCTCCCGAAAAGTGTTCAGAAAATGTTAGCTTGAGGTTAGGCATCTGAGTCTGGAACACGGCAGGGAGGGAATGGTTGCGCCGGACGGCCGCAGCCTACTTGTAGCGGTAGGTAATGCGCCCTCGGGTGAGGTCATAGGGCGAGAGCTCAATTTTCACCCGATCACCGGGCAGAATGCGGATGTAGTGCCGCCGCATCTTGCCGGAGATGTGTCCGAGCACCTCGTGGTCGTTATCGAGCTTTACCCGAAACATCGTATTCGGCAGGGCTTCAGTGATTTCACCCTCCATCTCTATCTTTTCTTCTTTGCCCATGCGACGCTGAGCGTACTACTCAGGCCTGCTTGAGGAGGCGCCGCGCCAAATCCACAGCTTCGCTTGCAGAAGCGATCTCACCGGCGTATCGGGCGGCGGACAGCTCGCCGATGATTCGCCCGAGTTCCGGTCCGGAGTCAATCCCGAGTTCGGCGGCCAGTTCATCTCCGGGCAGGAATGGGGCCGGGGGGCCGTCCTGGCGCCAGCGCAGCCCGTCAGCCACCATCTCCCGGGCCAGTTCCAGATGTCCCTCAATCATCCGATCGCTGGCGATTCCTGCACTGCCACGCGCCGCCAGACGGTCGGCGACCGTGAGCAACGTCACATCCACCGAGACCGGATCGGTGTGGTTGAGGTAGGTGTATACCTGCCTCTTGTCCAGTGGACTTTCGGGCACCATAAATCCGAGGATCAGGTGGTGAAGCGCCAGGTCGGAGACGTAGTCGGCAAGGCGGCGGCTGGACTTCAATCTTTTGAAGATCTGCCTGATCATCTGTGCGCCCTCGCGGTCGTGTCCGCGGAAACCGACAAAACCATCTACCTCTTTGCGGGTCTGTGGCTTGGCGCAATCGTGGAAGAGCGCCCCGAGCCTGAGGCCGGTCGACCTGCTAAGCCCGTCGGCCAGGTCTTCGTTGAGAAGCATTCGCACCGCCGGTGCACTTTCTCCGGTGAAAGCCTCGAGGTCCGATTCGATCCGGAGAATGCCTTCGAGCACTTCGACCGTATGTCCGTAAACGTCAAGGTGGTGGTTGGGACCCTGAACCACGCCCTTGATTGCCGCGATCTCGGGGAATACCGACTCGTAAAGACCGAGATCGTCCATCGCCTGCAGTCCGGACACCGGTGCAGCCGACGCCATTAACTGGCCGAACTCCGCCAGGACCCGTTCTCCCGCCGGCTCGGCTGCTGCGGGTGCGGACCGCCTGCCGAGAGCCATCGTTTCCGGGTCGATCTGCCAGCCGAACTGGGCCGCCAGCCGAGCGGCCCGCATCAGGCGGAGGGGATCGGCGCTGAAGCTGTCCGGACCGACCGCGCGGATCGTCCCGGCCTGCAGGTCGCGCAGCCCGTCGTAAGGGTCAAAGCCCTCGCCGGAGGTGAGGCTCACCGCCATTGCGCC
>CALEMO010000358.1 GCA_937910825.1 uncultured Solirubrobacterales bacterium
ACCACGCCTAGGGATCGAGACTTCGTCGTCGCTGAGGATCGCGCCGACCCGGCAATGGCTGAGCTTGCCGTGGGTTTCACCGATCGCCATGCCGACGATAGGCGCACCGGGCAGGACTTCAAGCTCCATCGCCTCGAATCCCGTTCTTGTGAGATGGATCGCCTTGACGCTGCGGGTGTGTACGAAACGCAGGATCGCTTCGGCCGCGATCAGGCGGGGGGAGAAGGCGGCGTCTACCCCGAGCGCGTCAACCAGAGGGGTGAACTCCTCCCTCGACACGGTGGCCATGCAGAGGGCCGCTCCGAGCCGCTTTCCGTTCATCGCGGCCAGAAGATTGGCCCGGTCGTCGCCGGCGCAGGCGACAAAGACGTCGGCATCCGCGACTCCGGCTGATACCTGTGCTTCCTGGCTCACCCCTTCATCGTGGAACACAGAGGCTTTCGGAAGTTGTTCGGCGACGAACCTCGAGCGTTCTTCGTCCTGTTCGAGGATCGTCGTCTCGATCTTCGCTTTCTCCAGGTGCTTGGCCAACTGGAGCCCGATCTTGCCGCCGCCGAAGATCACACAATGGTGCACCACTCGTGCCGTGCCCGCCAGATGAGCGACGCTGCTGCGGATGTATTCACGGGGAGAAGTGACCAGCAGGTGGTCGCCGGGCTGTGGCACCGTGTCGGGACGGGTAAGCATCGCTTCGCCACCACGAGTAAGACCGACAATGAACGCGGGATGAGGCCGATCCCGCTCCTTGAGTGGTATGCCGCAAAGCGGCGATGAATCGGTGACGATCAATTCGGCCAGGGCCAGGCTGCCGTCGCCGAAATATTCGACCGAAACGGCTCCCGGCAGCTTTATGGCTTCGGCGATGTCGGCTGCGGCCGCACGATCTGGATCGATCACGAAGTCGATCCCGAGCACACCTTTTGCGAATGCGTCGTCCGAGCCAAGGAAGTCAGCGTCACGCACCCTGGCGATGGTGGTCTTCACACCGAGCTGATGGGCCGCGAGCGCGGCGAGGATGTTGACTTCGTCGATAGCCGTGACCGCCGCCAGCAGATCAAAAGTTCCAGCATCGAGGTGCCTGAGCATGCGAGGACTCGCGCCATTTCCTTCGACCACCAGGGCGTCAAGCGCATCCCGGGCCTGGTCGCAGCGCTTCGGACTCTTTTCGACCATGGTGACATCGTGGCCGTCGACGCTCAGCGTCCGGGACACGTTCATGCCGACCTCACCTGCTCCTATGACCAGCGCTCTCATGGTTGCCTCGGTTGTTTTTTTCCGGCCGCCTGCACCGACCCGACTCTACGGACGTTTACGCGCGCACATCAAAAGGTTGTAGAAAAGCTCCGCGGGAAGGTAAGGCTCAAGCAGGTGATTGTCCACCTTTTGAAACACGATGTAGCTGCGATATGCGAAATTTCTCCAGCCGAACGGAATCGATTCGGGTGTCGCCGACGATTCCATCGAGCGCATGCCCCAGCCCCAGATGTTGGCGACGAGTTCCTCGCCACGCACCCGTGTATCCACAAAACCCGAGCGAGGAGGTATCGCGCGCAAATCCGCCGGTACGAATGCGTGCACGTCGACCTCGGGTTCGAGGCTGTGTTCGTCATCGGCAAGCTCCTCCTCGCTGTGGGTGAGAGCTTTGGCACCAACCGCACGCCGCCAGGCAGGTGCCGCGAAGGAGCCGGCCCGCTTTGGCACGGCGGCCAAGCGGTCGCCGTAACGTGAGGGTTCGCCGCAGAAGACGATTGTGCCGCCTGGTCGAAGGACCCGGAAGAACTCGGAAAACGCCCGGTCGAGGTTCGGGATGTGATGGAGCACGGCGTGTCCGAGCACCACGTCAAACGATTCGTCCTCGAAAGGCAGGGTCTCGGCCTCGGTCACGACGGTGGTCACCGAAAGACCGAGCGACTCGGCGGTACTTTCCAGTGAAGTCAACATCCCGGGTGAGATGTCAGTCGCGGTCAGATTTTCGATCAGGCCCTGGGAAGCGAGGTTAAGCGAGAAGTACCCGGTCCCTGCGCCGATTTCGAGCGCGTCGCCGAAGGGTTGCATTGGAAGCTTGCCGCCGAGGGTGCGCTTCAGCTTGCTGGCCACCTGCTGCTGGCCGATTTCGCCGAAGTCGATCCCCCACTTGGAATCGTATGACGTGGCCGCCGCGTCGTGGTAGCGGGTGTTCACGTCCTTGATGTGTTCGGGTGTTGCAGACCGGGAAGCGGGCATGGCGGAGAAAGATAGGGAAGAATCGCTCTCCTTGACTGACACGTATGTACAAAACGACCAGCCGGATGGTGTTCCACCGCTCGAACTGACCGGCGAGCGCACGCTTCCTGATGTGCCCGAGGAGAACTACTGGTACCGGCGGCATCTGGCGGTCTACGAGTGGATCGCTGCCCGTGTGGAGGGATTGCGTGTGGTTGATCTGGCCTGCGGTGAGGGCTACGGCTCGTTTGTTCTGGCGGGCAGCGCCGCCGAAGTGATCGGCGTGGATGCCAACCCGGAGGCTTTCGAGCACGCACGAGCCAGGTACAGCTCGCAGACGCTGTCCTTCCAGCGAGGGCTGGTCGAAAGCTTCGACGAAGCCCGTGACGCGATCATCTTCCTGCAGACGATCGAACACATCGCTGACCCCGATTCCCTGCTTTCGGGATTCGCCCGGGTTGCTCCGGTCTCTTATATCTCGACTCCCAACCTGCTCACCCTTGCTCCTGAAGGCGCCGATAAGTCGGACAATCCCTGGCACATCAAGGAGTACCGTCTCGAGGAATATCGCGCCTTGCTCGAGCCGCACTTCTCCCGAGTGGAAATTCTCGGGCTGGCTCATGCGGGCAAGCTCCGGTGGCATGAGCACGCACTCTCGCTGGGGTGGGACCATGTCCACGAAGGCTTCGGCCTGACCAAAGCCTTCTATGAACGCTTCACCCCGGCGGTCTCTGCATCTGACTTCCGGCTTTCAAACCACAACCTCGAAAGCGCCCTGGACTTCATCGCCGTCTGTCATGTCTGAGTCGCGCGCAGCGGTCGGCGACCTGGCGATCGTGCTGCATTCCCACATGCCGTACGTCGAAGGTTTCGGGACCTACCCTTTTGGCGAAGAGTGGCTTTTCGACGCGGTCATCCGGTCTCATCTGCCGGTGCTCGCTTTTGCGCGTGACCTGACGATGACCGTGACCCCGGTGCTTGCCGACCAGCTTGAGGACCACCGGGCAAACGAGCGGCTTCACGGCTTTTTGGTGGAACACCGGATCGAGGCCGCCAAAAGGGATGCCGAGTCGGCGGATCCTGAATACCGGGCGGCGGCCGAATCCGAGCTCTTTCGCTACGAGGGCGCGCTCGCCAAGCTCGATGCTCATGGAGGTGACGCTCTGGCAGCCTTCGCTCAGGCCGGCTCATCGGGGCGAGTCAGCCTGGTCGCTTCGAGCGCGACCCATGCCGTGCTTCCCCTGCTCGCGACACGGGCCGGGGTTGATCTCCAGGTGGAGACCGGCATGCGCTCACATCGCCGGCGTTTCGGGGAGACCGGAGGCTTCTGGCTTCCAGAATGTGCCTACCACCCCGGTCTGGAGTGGGATCTTGCTCGCAGCGGCGTGGAGTGGTTCTGCGTTGACCAGAGCCGCCACGAGCCGGAAGGCGCGGCGCTGTGCCCGGTGGCGACCGAGGCGGGTCCGGTCGCATTCCCGATCGACTGGCCGGCGATCAGTTGGCTCTGGGACATGAAGGGCTATCCCTCCTGGGATGGGTACCTGGATTTCCACAGGCTCTCGATGAACGGCCTGAGGATCTTTCGCATCGACGGCGACCCGTATGACCCGGCGGCTGCGGCCGACAAAGCCGCGGAACAGGCCGGGACCTTTCTCGACGCTGCTGCCGCACGACTGGCCTCCCATCTGGAGCGAACCGGCGAAAGTGGCCTGATGACATTTGCGGTCGACTGCGAACTGCTCGGGCACTGGTGGTCTGAAGGACCGGTCTGGCTGAAACACGTGATCGAGGGGGCTGCCGAGAAAGGAATCAACCTGGTCAGGCTGGACGATGCCGTCGCCGGACCGACCCGGGAAGCGCAGCTAAAGTCGTCGAGCTGGGGAGAAGAAAAAGACCTGCGAACCTGGAATGACCCGGCCGTAGCCGATATCTTCGCGGGCTCCCGAAGCCTCGAGCTGAAGGTGACCCGGGCCGTTGCACACGGGCTGGACCGCCCGGTCGCCGAGAGGGCCGTACGCGAGCTGTTTGCGGTCCAGTCCAGTGACTGGGCCTTCCTCGACAAGCGGCGCCAGGCAGGTGACTACCCATTCGAGCGCACGGTCGAGCATGCCCGTCAAGCCTTCGAAGCCCTACAATCGGGAACTCATGTACTGCCCGATTCACGAGTCCGGTCACTGGCCCCCGACCTGAACCTGACGCCACTGCTCGCCCCGTGAACCAGTTTTCGAGAATGACACCGACCAGAATCCTCATCGTCTCCTGGGAATATCCACCGCTGATCGAGGGTGGGCTGGCCCGTCATGTGAGGAAGCTTTCGGAGGCGCTGGTGGACCTCGGGGTTGAAGTTCACGTCTTGACCCGTGGTGGTGACCAGGCGACCATTGAAGAAGAGATGGCGGGCGTGCTGATCCACCGGATCGTCGAACCGAAGCGACCGACCGATCTGGCGGAGTTCGTAACCTGGGTTGAGCGCATGAACTCCGACATGCTGGCGGCCGGCGTCGACCTCGGAGACCGGTTCGAGTTTGACCTGGTGCACGGACACGACTGGCTGGTTGCCAGCGCCTGCGACCATCTCGCTCGTCGCTACGACGCACCCTTGGTGACGACCATCCATGCGACCGAATGGGGCCGCCACCAGGGCTGGGTAGAAGACCATCCCCAGTCGCATATCCACGGCGTGGAGAAATGGATCGCCAATCGATCTGACCGGGTGATCGCCTGCTCCCACTTCATGAGGGAGCAGATCGCCGACATTTTCTCGGTCGAGGAAGGGGGGATCTCGGTCATCCCCAACGGGATCGATCCGGACGACCTGCCGGCGGAAGATCCACTCGAACTGGCCCGGCTGCGTTCCGAATTCGCCGGTCCTGACGAAAATCTTGTTCTCCTTATAGGGCGTCTGGTCTACGAGAAGGGGTTCCAACTTGCCCTTGAAGCGATGCCCCGGGTGATCGAAGCGCTGCCGAACACGAGATTCCTGGTGGCCGGCTCCGGTACCCACGAGGCCGAACTGCACAAGCAGGCCGAGGATCAGGGCCTGATGTCCCACGGAAAATTCCTCGGCTGGATCGGCGACGACGTGCTTCACTCGCTTTACCGGATCGCCGACCTGACCGTCGTACCTTCGATCTATGAACCCTTCGGCCTGGTTGCGCTCGAGGCGATGGCCTCGGAATGCCCATGCATCGCCGCCGATACCGGCGGCCTGCGCGAGGTCGTTCCGCTCGAAGGTGCCGGACTGCGGTTCCGGGCCAGTGACCCGGAGCATCTCGCGGAAGCTGCGATCCAGGTTCTCGGTGATGATGAGCTTGCCCACCGGATGGTCGAAGAAGGCCTTGCCCACATCAGGAAGTTTGACTGGTCTGATGTTGCTCGCCAGACCCTCGACCTGTACCGGAGCATTGCACCGGTCGCTGGCCAGGCCTAGGGAGTCTTCGGAATTTTCAGTACGCCGGGTCCGGGGGCAGGTTCCACCGGGTCGGGCCATTTCAAGTCGTTCGGTGCGGCCCGCATCCGCAGGATCCTCGCCGGTACGCCGGCGACCACCGCGTTTGCCGGTACGTCGCGAGTCACCACGGAGTTCGTACCGATAATCGAGTTGTCACCGACCCGGACTCCGCGAAGGATGCAGGCGCCATATCCGATCCAGACGTTCGAGCCGACCAGAACCTCTTCCATGTAGATGCCCTGTGATCTGATCGACCGTTCCACCTCAACGACTCCGTGATCGAAATCGATGAACATGGCGCGGTCGGCGATCACGCATTCGGCGCCGATTCGAACGCGTTTGTAGGCGGAGACAGTGCAGTCCTGCCCGATCACGGTCTTGTCCCCGATTTCGACTTTGCCTTCATGGCAACGGATCTTGGTCCCGTCACCGATCCATACGAATCGGCCAAAACTGAGCCGCGCTTCCCGGCCGGTCTGGAGCTGGAGGTGCTTGCCGAAGAAGACGGGGCCGTTCGTATCCCAGCGGCGTCCCGGGGCAGTCAGAAGCCGCCGCCGGAGATAGCGCAGGAAAAGCCGCGCATACTTGCGATTGAGCATCTGCTTCTCTCGGAAGAATATGAATGATCGGATCAAGACTGAGCGGACTTTATTGATCAGGATCTAGACTGAGGGGCGGATGCCCGAAACCTCGACCAAAGTGACGTCATTAGCCGACCGGCTGCTCGCCGGCGACAAGCGTGCTCTGGCTCGCGCTATCACCCTGATCGAGTCCGACGATCCGGCTGGCTGGAAATTGGTGCGGCAGGTCTTTCCAATGACCGGCAAGGCGCGCATAACCGGATTCACGGGTCCGCCCGGGGTGGGCAAAAGCACCTTGATTGGCGCCCTCATTGGTGAGTTCAGAAAGCTCGACCGGCAGGTGGCGGTGCTTTCGATCGATCCT
>CALEMO010000359.1 GCA_937910825.1 uncultured Solirubrobacterales bacterium
GCCAACGCCGACCACCCGAATCACGGGCGAGTGAGGCACTCCCGAGCCCGGAACGGCAGATGGCTCCTGGCGTCCGTAGCGCGGGCCGTCGTCCTGTGCCGCCGGGGGTGATTCGGAGAAGATTCGTTTCAGACGATCCTGGGCATCCGGAACTCCGCTCATGTCGGCCGCCGGGTCCGGGGCAGAAAGGGGGTCCGAGTCCTGGGGCTCTGGAGTCCGATCCGGGTTGGCCGGTGACTGATCGCTGCGTTCAAGTGGGTCGTTGCGGCCAAATCGGCCGGCGGCATCAGGGTCAGGTGCATGGCTTTCGGCTGCGGAGGACCCACTTGCCTCGGGGGATCGTTCGGCAGCGTCTGCACGAAGCGAATCCTGGGCCGCACCGGCACCTTCACGAGGCTCGAATTCGGGCGGCTCGGTTCCGTCCTCGTCTGTGGTCGAGCGGAAGAGGTCCGCAAGGGGACCTTCACGCATACTCGCTCGTTTACGACGAGCCATCTTTCAAGACCTCCTTGGCAAGGTTTCGGTAGTACGAAGCCGCACGGCTATCCGGATCGTACTTCAGCACACTAGCGCCTCGTACCGGCGCTTCCGCGAACTTGACCGCCTTGCGGATCCTCGACTTGAAGACGAGGTCACCGAAATTCTCTTCCAGGATCGAAACCGCTTCCCTGGCGTGGAGGGTCCTTGCGTCGAACATGGTCGGCAGGATGCCTTCGATCCTCACGTTCGGGTTGAGATTCTCCTGGATCATCGTCAGGGTCGACTGGAGCTGGACCAGCCCGCGCATCGACAGGTACTCGCACTGGACGGGGATGATCACCTTGTTCGAAGCGGTGAGGGCGTTGATGGTCAGCAGGCCGAGGCTGGGTGGGGTATCAATGCAGATGTAATCGTAGTCGGAGTGGACTTCCCGCAGCGCCTTCTCAAGCGAGCGCTCGCGCCCGATCTTGGTCGACATCGCGATCTCCGCGCCGGCGAGGTCGAGGGAAGCGACCGCGATGTCGATCTCCCGGTGGGCGATGATTTCCGAAATCGGCAGGTCGTCGACCAGCACGTTGTACATGCTGCGCTCGACCTTGTCGGGATCGATTCCCTGACTCATGGTCAGGTTGCCCTGCGGATCGAGGTCGATGCAAAGAACCTTGTTGCCGAGCTCGGCGAGGGCCACCGCCAGATTCAGGGTCGAAGTCGTCTTGGCAACTCCACCCTTCTGGTTGGCGAAGCTGATCACGTCAGCCAAGTCGGTCGGCACTTCCGGAACCGTCTTCTCAGTCTGGGAGTCGAGTTCCCTTCTGGTCGGGGCCAGCAGGTCGGAAGCTTTCATCCGGATCTCGGTCTCTTCAGCTGCAGCTTCTTCTTCGACCGAGGCGAGTTCATCCTCGACCGGAGCCACAGGCCCGGCCGGGACCGCCGGCTCTACCGCCACGGCTGCCTCCGCGGCGACGGCCTGCCGCTCGGTTGCCTCGACCGTTTCGGCGTTGGGCGTGTCATTCTCATGATTGTGGTTCCTGCGGCTCAAGATTCGCATTTGGCCCCTTATTCGCATGTATATGTCGTTTTCCTGCCTGTGATGTTCGCCAGCGCGACAAATCGGGTTGAATGTGCCGATCCTCGACTTCCTGGAAAAGCGCGTGCTCTTCGTCACTGGCAAGGGCGGCGTCGGCAAATCGACGGTCGCGATAGCGATCGGTATCCGTGCTGCCCTGGAGGGAAAGCGCGCGATCGTGGTGGAAGTTTCAGCTACCGAACACGCTTCACGAATATTCCGGCAGGAGGATGTCGGCTTCAAGGAGATCGAGATGGCCAACGATCTCTGGGCGATCTCAATCGACCCGGAGGACTCGATGCGCGAGTACGTCCTGCTTCAGTTGAAGGTCAAAGCGATGAGGGATCTGCTGTTCAGAAGCCGGATGTTCACTTATCTGGCCGCGGCCACGCCGGGGCTGAACGAACTGGTCACGATCGGCAAGATCTGGGAACTCGCCCAGCTCGACCGCAAGGTGAAACACGGTCGCAAGTACGACCTCGTGATCGTTGATTCCCCAGCCACTGGCCACGGCATCAGCTTTCTCCAGAGTCCGCGCACCTTCGCAAACATCGCCCGGGTCGGCCCGATCCACAACCAGGCGAAAGAGCTCCAGGAAATGATCAACAACCACGATCACACCGGCAGCGTGATCGTTTCCCTGCCGGAAGAAATGCCGGTGAACGAAACCGCGAACCTCGAAGCCGAACTGAACGACGACGTAAACGTCTCAGTCGATCGCGTGATCATGAATTCGCTCTACCCGGAGCGCTATACGGCGAAGGACCTGAAGGTGATCAAGCATCTCGGAAAGAGCAAAGAGCCGGAGGTCCGGGCTGCCGCAAGGGCTGCCCTGTCGCAGTGCATCCGGACCGAATCCCAACAGGAGCAGCTCGACCGACTGAAGGCAATGGTCGATGCACCGATCTCAACACTGCCTTTCATCTTC
>CALEMO010000360.1 GCA_937910825.1 uncultured Solirubrobacterales bacterium
TGCGCTCGCGCGAGAACAACCCGAATATCTGGACTGCGCTTCAGGCCGGCATCATCGACTCGGTCGGATCCGACCACGTCGTCGCCTGGGAGCCCGCTGACTACGAAAGCTCCTACAACGAAAACCTCTGGAACCTGAAGACGGGCTTTACTTCCCGGGTCGAGATGCACCTGCCGGTGCTGCTCGAAGGCGTCCACCAGGGCAAGCTGACCATGGAGCGCCTGGTCCAGGTTGCCTGTGAGAATCCGGCACGGATCTTCGGTGTCTATCCAAAGAAGGGCCTGATCGACATCGGTGCCGACGCCGACATCGTGCTGGTCGACCTTGACCGCGAAGTCACGGTCAAGAACGAAAACGTGCTCACTCGCTCGGGCTGGACAGTGCTGGACGGCCACAAGATCCACGGCTACCCGGTGGCAACTTTCCTGCGCGGAAAGCAGATGTCCAAGTTCGACGATGAAGCGCCGTACCCCGAATTCATCGGCGACGCTGATGGCCAATATCTGCGGCGCACCCCCGGTCAGGACCTGGTCCCGGTAGCCGGCGGCTCCGGTGCGACAGCGACCGTTCGGAGCCTGCCCCAGATTGGCAAGAACGAAGAAGGTGCCTGATCGTGAGCAACGTATGGGATGACGTTCTACCCGAAGAGGACCGCCTGGTCTTCGAGAAAGCGGGCTGGGGCAAGGAGGTCGGCTTCGGTGAGAAGCCGGTCCTGCTGGTGGTCGATGTGATCTACAACTTCATCGGCGACAAGCCCGAACCGATCCTCGAGTCGATCAAGCGCTGGCGCTACAGCTGCGGCGAACGCGGCTGGAAGGGCGTTGAATACCTGGAGAGTCTGATCGCTGTCGCCCACGAGAAGCAGATCCCGGTCATTTACACCGGCATGGACCGCCGGCCGGACGGCTTCGACCAGGGCGCCTGGAACTGGAAGAGCCATCGATCCGGCGAAGCCTCGGACATGAAAGGCTCGCTCGGCAACGAAATCGTCGAGCAGATCAAGCCGGAGCCCCAGGACATCTACTTCGTCAAAGACAAGCCGAGCGCC
>CALEMO010000361.1 GCA_937910825.1 uncultured Solirubrobacterales bacterium
TGATCAGCGGGCATATTGCATAGGTCGAAGGCGCCGCCGCCGCGAGCAACGGGGATTGGCATGATGTCTGCGTGGTGGGAATATCTGCGAAGTCGACAAAGATCCTGGTTTATGCCGATAGCGCCGTTTTCTCCGGTGCCGAGTCGTTGCTGTGCGAGGTCGTTTCCGGATTGGCGGCCGACCCTCGTTTCGAGGTGGCCTTCGTTGCTCCAGAGAGCAGCACAGATCTGGTTGATGCTTTGCGGGCAGCCACGGGAAACGATCCCGAAGCAAGCGTGCCGGCCCAGCCGCTGCCGCTTGCCGCGCTTCACCTGTACGACCCGCGTCGCCGGAAGTCCATCGCGGCGACCCTGAGCGGGATCGACGCCGACGTGATGCTGCTCAATCTGCCGAGCGCGGAGTACGGGGCTACCCCGCTGCTCGAAACCGGTGCGCTCGCTTTCCCGGTTGTCGGGCTGATGCACATAAGCCGAACCATGGCCGAGCTTGGGTTCCGGCTCGGTTCGATCCGCACGGTGCTCACGAGGCATGCGGTACGCAATCTCGAATCGGTGTGCGTGGTCTGTGCTGAATCCGGCCGTCACTACGCGTCCAACTGGTCGTCGCCCGACGTCAAAATCACGGTCGTGCGGCTGCCGGCCCCGGTGATCCGGCCTGGTGACCAGCTATTGGGACGCCGGGATCTGGGGCTGCCCGAGCAGGGCACCCTGATCGGCATGGCGGGACGCCTGACGGTCAGGCAGAAGGGCCAGGACATCTTTGTTGATGCCGCGGCCCAGCTGATCCGGGACCGGCCCGACTTGAAATTCGTGCTGGCGGGAGAAGGAAAAGACCGGGCACGAATCGAGAAAATGATTGCGGACAGGGGCCTCGAGCAGAAATTCCTGCTGCTGGGGCAGGTCGAAAACATGTCCGCCTTCCTCGACGCGATCGACCTGATCGTCATCCCGTCGCGCTTCGAGGGGCTGCCCCTGATCGCCCTCGAGGCGCTCGCTGCCGGAGTTCCCGGCGTGACGGCCTCGGTTGACGGACTATGCGACGTCTGGCCCCCGCAGTGGCGGGTGGAACCGGAGCAGCCAGGCCAACTGGCCCGGTCGCTGGGTGCTCTGCTCGACGCCGGGGAGTCCGCTCAGGCAGATTTGGTTCAGAGTGGTCGAAAGCAGATGAAAGATTTGTCCAGTTCTGATCCCTCTGTGGACGTAGCTGACGCCCTCGAGCGGGCCCTTCAATGACTGAGACACTGAACAAAACCGAACCGGTCAGGATCAGCGTTCCGCGTTTCGCTTGCGGAGCGATCGGCTCGGCCATCGTGCTCTTTGCTTCGCTCGCCGGCCCCTCGCTTCAGCCGACGACCCGGGCCTGGCTTCTGGTCGGTGGATTCCTCCTTCTGACCGGGGCCTGCGTCGGAGCCTCCCGTCGGTTCGTGATGCCGGCGATTCTCGGTGTGATCCTGGTCGTTTTCTGTGGACTCTCAGCGACCGTTGCTGTGCCCGAACCGCTGGAGAAGTTGGCGGCGAGGGCGGCGACTCTGAGCCAGGAGGACATCGAGGCCTCCACGCCGCGGGCCGGATTTAAAATCATCACATCGGAAGAAAGCTTTCGCTACGCCGGTATGGTGACCGGCCTCGGAGGCCTGGCCGCCATGCTGGCCGCGTTGCTCGCTGCGGCGCTCGTTGCCGCACCGGACAGGCGCCTGCAGCGAAGGCCCGGGCGTATCGAGCGAACCGGGAAGATCCTTGTTCTGGTCGGCTTCATCGGGGTCGCGGGGGCGCTGATCAGATTCGGGGTCACCCAGTTCCCGGTCGAAAATCTCTGGGACAGTTTCAAGTCGTTCTGGATAGGCGGAACCTTCCTGCTGGTGATCGCGACCTTCGCGGTTCCCGGGTTCGCGCTCTGGGTGCAGGGTCTGGTCGGGCGCAGCGCGCAGCGCCGCGAGTATCTGCTGCCGGCGCTCTGCGCAGCGCTATTCGTGGCGCTGCTTATTCCCACCGGGCAGCGCGGGTTCCTGATCGCGCTGGCCGTGATGCTGCTGGCAATTCTGCTCGGCAACCGGATCATCGGTCTGCGCATCACTGCGGCGCTGGTTGTAGCCGGAGTCGTTTTCATCGGTGCGACCCAGGCGATCCGAAACGAAGCCAGCGGGGTAAACCAGATCACTCTGGGAGGCTTTATAGAGCGGGTTCAGCCCGACCAGTGGAAGGATCTCTATTCATCCCAGATAGCCAGTTTCAAATGGACCATCCTGGTTGACCAGAACCGCGATCGGCTGGATATCGACAATTCATTCGTGCAGTTGCTGGCAAAGCCCGTCCCGAGATCGATCTATCCGGAAAAGAGTCAGGGCTTCGGCGCCGAGTTCACCCGCCGGATGTTCCCCAATGCGACCAAGCAGAACGTCTCTTTCGCCACCCCTTTGGTAAGTGAGGCCGACTACAACTTCGGCCCTGTCGGGGTGGTGATCATCCTGGCCTTGCTGGGCTCGGCTGCGGTCGTCGTCGATCGACGGATCGCACAAAAGGCCCCTTCTCTGGTCGAACCCGTGGTCGCGGCAACGGTTTTCTGGGTGATTTTCGAGATCGTCCGTGGCGACCTTGCCAACGCCCTGGTCTTCAGTGCCGGTTGGGTGATACCGCTCGTGATCTGTTCTCGTGCGATTGGTCTGCGCAGGGATCCGGCCCTGAAGAAAGTGGTGATCGACGCGCTCCAGGCAGCCCCCCGCTTTTCAGGCATCGGCCGCCGCCTGGCCGATATAGGGGCCAGCCTGAGCGCGGATCCGCTGGAGCTGCCGGTCGAAGTCCGATGCCCTCGTGATGTCGAGGCCGAACTGCGGGCATGCTTCCCGCTAAACACCACCTTCGCGACGCCTTTGGCTTCC
>CALEMO010000362.1 GCA_937910825.1 uncultured Solirubrobacterales bacterium
ACCTTGCGGAAAGTATTGATCGCCCGGGGTGAGCCCATCGGAGCCAGCCGCCGGGTGAATACCGACTTAAGCGGGCTCTGCTGGTCCATCGAAATCCGGATCCACTCGGCCCAGTTGGTGCGCAGGGTCAGGTCCGGACTCGAGGCCAGCCCCTGAATGGCACGGGTTGAGCCGTTGTCGACCACCAGGTGCCACGGCTCAGCATCGCGGAACTGCCACTGGGTAGTGAAGGCCCCGGCGTTCGCCGCAGCAGTGTTTGCGGTCCGGGCGATCAGGTCGAAACAGATCTCCTGGACGTCGGGTGACGAGTCGGGGTTGGCGCTGGGTTCGCCGGTGACGCCCGCCAGCAGGAGCTTGACCTGGCGCGAAGCAATGTCTTCGACCGACAGAGTGTGGTCGAATGGCCAGATGTCTGCCGGCATCTCTTCCAGCGGGAAACCGATCGTCTTCCAGCGCTGTCGGATCAGTTTGAGTCCGAATCCGAATATGTCTTCGAGGCTGAAGCCCCAGCAGTCCGTGTAATCACGGTCGTATCCGGGTGGGCAGAATACGGCCAGCGAAAACCTGTTCACTTCACGCAGCAGCTCGATTACTGCCGCCTTGCATTCCTCCGACTGCGGCACGATCTCGGACAGGGTCTTGACGCCGAAACCGATGTGGCGCTGCTCATCGCGGGACACGTGTGCCATCCCCTCGCTGAAGCCTGGCATCGACCCGTCCTTGTTGAAGAAGTCCTCGATGTAGTGCTGTCCCGGCTGGGCGAGTGTGCCTTCCACGATCATGTGGTAGAGCGTGATCGCCTGTGCGAACTTGGGCAGCGACCGATCGGCCCTGAGTTCGTCGGCCATGCGGTCCAGCCTTTCGAAGACGTTCCGGTAGCCCCAGCCGAGCTGGGGGAGGGTGCTTTCGAGGGTTTCGGCGACACTGTCACCGGCCCCCAGGACCTCTTTGAAGAATCGGTGGAAGTGCACTGCGTGGCGGGCTTCATCGACCTGCTGGGTGGTCAGGAAGTACGCCTGCTCTTCGCTGGGGGCCGCATCGATGTACGGGGAGAGGTTGTCGGTCACCGAGTCCTCACCGTAGAAGAACATCGAATACATCCAGAGGGCAGACTTGCGCTGCATATCGGTCAGCCCGTCCCAGCCCGCCCGGTCCTTCGAGTAGTCGAGGCCCATCGCGCTCCAGTTGTTCTCTTCCCAGCGGCGGTAGAGGTCAACGTAGGTGACGGCACCGGCGCTGTTTCCTTTTGGCTCAGCTTCTGCGACTGACATGAAATCTCTTCCTGTTTCGTTTGAACCATCGGGAGAAACTTGACCCGATGCGATGACAGGTACTAAACTCAGGCTGAGTGTAACTGACTGACCAGTCAGTTAGTAGAATGGCAGGATGAGCGCAGCAACCTCAAGCACCGGATCGGCAACCCCAGGCTCCGGACCACTGAGCTCGAAACGGCGTATGCCGGCCGCAGAGCGGCGGGAGCTGATCCTCGCTTCGGCAATTGACGCGTTCGCGGACTTCGGCTATCACCAGACATCACTGGATGAAGTGGCGCGGAGGGCGGGGGTCTCCAAGACGCTTATCTACGAGCACTTCTCCTCGAAGAGTGAGCTCTACGGCGAACTGCTCGAGACCTATGTCCACGAATTGCTGGAGCGGGTCGGCACGGCGGCGCTTTCTGTCGAAGAGGGTGGTGAAGCGAGACTGCTTGCCGGGCTGGAAGGGTTCCTGGAGTTCGTCGACGAAAGACGCGACGCCTGGCGGATGCTGATCCGCAACCGCGCCAGCGATGACGTGGCTGACCTCTTCGAACGCCTCTTCGACGAAGTCGCAACTTTGGTCAGCTCATTGATGGCCGCAGACATGCCGAGCTCGGCGGTCCCGGAGGACGCTGACTTCGATATGGCGGTCGAGGCAACTTCCAGGCAGCTGCTGGGCGCGATCACTTCGATGGCCAACTGGTGGGACGAGCATCGTGAGGTCCCGAGGACACAGGTTCTCGCGATGGTCATGGAATTCGCCTGGGTCGGCCTGGAACGCGCTTCCACCGGCGAGCGCTGGGCGCCTGGCGGCTGAACCCGGGAGTTGACTCAGAGGTCCATCTTCGCCCGGGCAGAGCGCACTTCCTCCAGCGCATCCTCCCGGCTCAGACCAAGTCCGAGCAGCAGATCAGTCGCGGTTGAAAGCACCTGCCCGACGATCATGTTGACCGAGAGGTTTGAAGTCTCTTCGAGAGCCGCGCTGGCCCGGGCTGCTGCTCTCAGGGCTGACTCCCTGGCGGCTGAATGCCCGGGTGAGCCGCCGAGGTGGCTATCAAGTGAGTTGACCGAAGCTGCGAGGTCGCGGATCGAAGCAGTGGCTATCGGCGGCACATGCTCATTTAGGTCGATCGCCCTGACGCAGGCCCGGGCCAGAACCCTTGTATTGCGGATCATCAGGTCGATCGGTTCGGCGGCCTCGGCGAGCTGGTCCACCCGGCTCTTGTGCCGTCGCCGCAACGGGGAGAGCCAGAGCGTCTCCTGCCCCGCTTCGACCGCAATCTTCATTTCCTGCACGGCGGGGTCGAGTGAGCGCGCGCGTTCAAGCGCCGCAGCTATCTCTTCGTGGCTGTCTTCGCTCAGCGCATCGGCGATGTCGATCAGGGTGCCCGAGAGGCGGGTCAGCAGGGGTTCGACGTGCCGGCGGACCAGTCGGATCGGATCGATAGGGGATATTGCGTTTGCCGCCAGGGCGATCGAGCCGCCAATGAGGGCGTCGACGAAGCGGTCCAGCGAGACAGCGATGTCCGGAGCTGGCAGGGTCGCTACGAGTACCGCAGAGACCGCGGCCTGGTTGACCAGCATCGCGCTACCGCCGGAAAGCACGGCGGCAGCCATCGCCAGGCCGAGCACCAGCATCAACTGCCAGGAGCCGGTTCCGGTGAGTAGTACGATCAGGTCAGCGATACCGACGCCGAGCGCTACGCCAAGCGCGACTTCATAGGCGCGTTTGCCCCTGCGCTCGATCGCCAGCCCGAGTACGAGAACGACCGCGATCGGGGCAAAGAACGGCGTCTCGTGCTGGAAGACCTGCGTCGCGACCAGCCAGGCGAGTCCCGCCGCAAGGCAGACCTGAATGATTCGAAGCCAAGTGAAGCGTAGTGCGGCGATTCGCCGCTCGACGGTTGCCCGGAGCCGGGCTCTGCGGCCGACGATCTGATGGGTGGCGGTGGGGGACAAGACTTCACCAACTA
>CALEMO010000363.1 GCA_937910825.1 uncultured Solirubrobacterales bacterium
CGACCGCGGTATCGACTATGCCCGCTTCAGCTGGCATCGATGCTTCGGTCATGTCCACCCCGAAGCGTGGCCGGCCAGACTCGACTCTGAGGATCTCGGCGGCGGCCTCGGAGACAGGAACCGCGCGCCTGGATTCCAGCTCTTCGATCACTGCGGCTGCTGCGGCTGCCGGTGCAAGTACGTCGAGGCCGAGCAGAGTGACTGCTACCAGACATTCGGCCCCGGCGATCGTGGCCTTGGCCGAGGCATGTTCGCCGCCGGGCGCGAGTCCTGCAACTTCGAACGCTCCGGGCCCGATCAGGGAGATGAATTTGCGCTCGGCCGCTTCGACATCCGCCTCGCGACCGACCTTGTAGGTCGAGAGGTGCTTCAGGACCCGCGCTCCGGTGCCTGCTTCCGTATCGACCCAGAATTCTTCGTCGCCCACCCTGAGAATCCGCATGTCCGCCTGAAGATGGCCCTTGCGGTCGAGCAGAGCGGCGTAGCAACCTTGATTGACCGCCAGACCTTCGACGTCGTTGGTCACCTGCCCCTGAAGGAACTCGCCAGCCTCTTTGCCGCTCACCGTGAGGCAGCTTCGCTCAGCTCTTTCGAGCAGCCCGCATTCTTCGCGGATCTGGCGGTACTCGGCGTCGAGATCGGGCAAAGCCATGTGACCGGGGGCGGAAGGCATGGAGTGATTCTACGTCGCCGGCCCGGTAGGCTTGCCCCATGACTCTGGCTAAAGACTTTCAGGAAGTCCTTGACTCGCTCCCGGAAGACTGGACCGACCTCGAATTTGATCTACGGATCGACGACGAGACCCGCTACATCGATGCCGCGGTCCACATGAGTTCAATCAACGGTCAGCCGTATTCAAGGGCTGACTGGCACTGGCGGGTCCTGGTTGCCAGCAGTTTCGGACGCGCAGCGGCGCCACAGACGGTGCTTGGCATCCTCAGCCGGCTTGACAGGGAGGGCTTCGCGGGGGAACTGCAGTTGCGGGAAGTTCGCGAAGGACGCTCCGAGATCGTCCAGATGTGGGGCCGGCCCGAAAGCGTGCGCGAAGAGTTCCGCCAACGCCGCGCCATCTGAGGTCCGGTGGCCCGGGTCTACTGCTGTGTGCCGGATCTGATGCTGGCCAGCCGGGTGATTGAAAGCCTGAAAGCAGCCGGCCATGAGGTCATGCCCGCCTCGACGTTGCCAGAGAACGGTCAGGCGGAGTTTGACCTGATCGTCTGCGACCTCGACGCGGTTGACCCTGAGGCCCTGGCGAAGCTCGAGCCGCCGGCAATCGGATTTTACTCCCATGTAGACGTGGAAACGAAGCAAAAAGCGCTCG
>CALEMO010000364.1 GCA_937910825.1 uncultured Solirubrobacterales bacterium
AGCGCCCGGCGAGCGAATCCGCCCCCTCAAAAGACCGACCCTCTTTCAGCTCTGTGGCGCGGTCGAGCAAGGTGACCAGGCGGCCACCGCTGATTTCTCCACCGTTTATGTAGTGCCGGGCGGCGTGTTCAGGCAAGGGCGGGATACTAGCCTCAGGCCCGGCCTGAGATAGTTGGCCCTTGATGCCTGCAACAGATACAACAGCCGACACCCCCGATTCTTCCGGCGGAAAGGGCGAGCGACCCGGCAGGGTTCGCCGTGGCGAAGAGTTTGAAGCCGAGATCGAAACTCTCGCCTATGGCGGCCGCGGGATCGCCCGCCGCGATGGCTACGTCGTATTCGTAAACGGCGGTCTGCCCGGCGACCGAGTCCGGGCCAGGGTCGGCAAGTCGAAGAAGGCCTACGCCGAAGCGACTACGCTCGAGATCATCAAGCCGAGCCCCGACCGGCTGCCCGATACCGATGTCCATCAGGCCGAAGCCTGCCCCGGCGCGCCCTGGCAGGCGCTGCCATATGAGACCCAGCTCGCGTTCAAGCAGGACCAGGTAGAAGACGCTCTCTCCCGAATCGGCAGGCTTGAAGGCTTCATCCTCGATCCGATCGTGCCGGCACTCGAGATGTGGCGCTACCGCAACAAGGTCGAGTATTCGTTCGGTGAGCAGGAAGGCCAGCTCGTACTGGGCTTCCACCCGCGCGGCCGATGGGACCAGGTACTCGACATCGAGGACTGCCACCTCTCGAGCGAAGCAAGCAACCGGGCGAAGAATGACGTGCTGGACTGGGCCAAGGGCGAAGGCCTGACCGCCTATGACCCGCACGATCACCGTGGCGTGCTGCGCAACCTGGTTGTACGTGAAGGCATGCGCACCGGTCAAATTCAGACCCGTCTGGTGACCTCGCTGGCAAATTTCCCGAAGCCCCCGGTCGACCTGCACACGACGATCGACGGTCCTTCAGGCGGCACCACCGGGCCCACCGGAGTGCTCGGTGAAGAGATGCTGCGGGAAAAGATCTTCGACCTGAACATCCAGCTTTCGCATGACTCATTCTTCCAGACGAATACCGCTATGGCCGAAAAGCTCTACGAAGTGGCGGCCGAGTTCAGCGGACTGACCGGATCCGAAAAAGTGTTCGACCTGTTCTGCGGAGTCGGCACAATCGGCCTCAGCCTGGCCCCCCAGGCGAGTCAGGTCTGGGGCCTCGAGATCGTCGAAGACGCGATCCGCAACGCCAAGCGCAATGCATTGATCAACAATATCCCGAACGCGAACTTCGTCGCCGCGAACGCTCGAACCGGTCTGGGCGCGTTGATTGAAGAGGCTGGAAAGCCGGATGTGGTCACCGTCGATCCTCCCCGGGCCGGGCTCTCGGCCAAGATCGTCCGTCGGCTGATCGAATGCGAAGCGAAACGCATCGTCTACATCTCCTGCAACCCGACCACTCTGGCGCCGAACGCCGCCCAGCTGGTCGAGGCGGGCTATAAGCTGAGCCGCGTGAGACCAGTCGACATGTTTCCCCAGACTCCGCATATCGAATGCGTCGCCCAGTTCGACCTGGTCGGCCCGCTCGTCAAGCGGGACCGCGACGGAAACATCCGATGAGCCATCCGGACCAGAAGCGGGCCTTCGGCGTCGCAGCGGGCCTGCCGGCCGAAGTCTGCGCCCCGCTTGCCCGGACCTGTGAAGAGACCGGCTATTCGTCGATCTGGTCAAATGATCATCCGGGAGCCAAAGGACTTGACACCCTGGCGGAATTCGCGGGCGTGACAGAAAAGATCGAGCTCGGCGTGGCGGTGATCGCGCTCGACCGGCACGACCCCAAGACGATCGCGGCCGACATCGAGCGCACCGGTCTTGACCCGGCCCGGCTCTGGATCGGAGTCGGTGCGGGTTTCAACAAGAAGCCACTCACCTTCATGAAAGAGCAGCTTCCTGAGCTGCGCGAGCGGCTTCCCGGGATCCGCCTGGTGCTGGCGGCGATGGGACCGAAGATGTGCGCTTTCGCCGGTGCATCCTTCGACGGTGTTTTCTTCAACTGGATGACCCCTGACTTCGCGGCTTCGGCCCGGGAGAACGTCGAAAACGGCGCCGCCGCAGCGGGCGTCGAGAGCCCCCCGGTTTTCGGTTACGTACGAACCGCGATCGGCAGCGACTCGACCGAGCGACTGGCCAAAGAAGAGTCCTTCTACCGCGATCTGCACAAGGGCTACCGCGACCACTTCGACCGCCTTGACGAGCCCGAAGGCACCGTCGGCGTCGCGGCGAGCGACCGCGACGATGCCCAGACCAAGCTGGGATCATTCTCCGGCCTCGACGTAGTCGTGGTCCGCGGCCTGGCCTCGGCCAAAGCGGAGCCGATGACAGAACTTGCGCGCTCAGCCTCGCCCTGATCCAAACTGCCGGGCGGCCTGATCGAAGCAGCGCAGCGCCAGAGGCCTAGTAAGGCGGCAGGTCGTCGTGCCAGCGGCCCAGGGTGCGGAAGGCGCGCCAGAAACGTCGCTTGGCTCCCTCTTCGTCCAGGGCCTCGTCGATTTCCGGCACGAACAGCGCATCGCAGGCCGGGGTGAAAGCCTGGATCTCACCGTCACGCGCTTCAACTGTGCGGGCAAGGGGGATCTGCAGGTCGTTCAGTACACCCAGCGTTTCGGGCCCCATGATCACGACGATCTTCGGCTGAACGATGGCGAATTCTTCTGCCACCCTGGCGATGCATTCGTCATCAGCATTCGACGGATCCTCGACCGGGCACTTGGCGCAAACCGTGCCGTAGACGACCGAGGGGTCGATGTTCAGCCGCTTGAAGCTCTTCATCAGGGCGTTTCCGGGACGGCCGTAGAAAGCGACGCCTTCTTCGATCTCGGAAACGGTCGGTGCGTACTTGAGCAGGAAGATGTCCGCCTGCGGGTGTCCGGACCCGAGAACCGGCATCACCTTGGTCTTGGTGCAGGCTTCGCAGGCCGTCAGGTCACGGCTCAACTGGTTGAGCTCCCTGATCGCCTTCTCCAGGTACTTCTCTTTGATCTCGTTATCGGTGGCCGGCATCGCTTTTTCTATCTTTGACACCTCGGGCGGCCCTCCTTTATCGGCGCCGCGCTGAATCAGCTCTTGCCGTTCGCACGTTTTGAACCACGCTGCCTCTGCCTTCCGCCCCTGACCGCCTTCGGCTCGCTGACCGAGCGCTTGGCGGCTTTGGGCCTGCCCGTTGTCTGCAGGAACTTCAGGGCCTGGACGTAGACCAGGTTCTTGTGACGACGGGTGATTTCCGCTGTTCTCATCGACTCGAGGAATTCTTCCGGGCCATCGAAATCGTGAAGCCGGACCCTGACCGAGCCGAGGCCCTGGGCGACGTGATTGTCCGATCCCGCAGCCGGAATGATGTTGTACTTGGCCGCGAAACGCTCCGCCTCTTCGTTGAATGATGTGATCGCGACCCGGGGGTTAAAGACCTCCATCAGGTCGATGTCTTCGACGATTTCCAGGAGGTTCTCGTAGTCCGGAACCGAGTGCAGCCGGTCGAAGGGGTGCGGAACGTAAACGAGACCGCCCTGGCGCTTGATCTCCTTGATCGTATCCTTCATCGAAGTTCCCTTGGGGATCTTCTCCTTGATGAAAAGGCCGATCACCTCGTACCCCTGCTGCTGCAATAGCACAGCCGCGGCC
>CALEMO010000365.1 GCA_937910825.1 uncultured Solirubrobacterales bacterium
GTGATCCCGGAGGTTCAGGTCCGGATCCGTCCCGTTCCTGTTTCCAAGCGCTATGAGGCATGGATGGCCGGCAGCTTCACCGAGGCCACCGAAATCATCCGGGGCCTCGCCCAGGGTGATGCCCTTCCGACGGTCGCCCGCGTTTCGGACGAAGACGAAAGTGAAGTCAACCTGAGCCTGTCGCTGCCCTCTGGCGCGGCCGGCAGGATGTTCAGGCGATATCTAGCCATGCGCGGCCGGGCCGGAGGCTGCCTGGTGATCGCCGGCTTTGAGGGCGACAGCGACTCTGTAAGGGTCTCACGAGCCGCCACCGCACGCTCGCTGCGAAAGGGTGGTGCTGTCTACCTAGGCCAGGCGGCCGGCTCCGGATGGGCCAAGGGCCGATTCCACGGTCCCTACCTGCGCGAAGCGTTGCTTGACCGGGGCGTTCTGGTGGAGACGCTCGAGACCGCCCAGCAGTGGAGCCACCATGGCGACCTTTACCGGTCAGTGGGTGCCGCGGTCAGAAAGGCAATGAAAAGCCGGGGCATGGAGGGAATCGTGATGTGTCACCTTTCGCATGCGTACCGCGATGGTGCCTCGCTCTATTTCACCGTGATCGCCTCCCAGGGCCCCGGCGGTGGTGCAACCAACTGGCCGTTCGTCAAGGCTGCCGCAATGGGAGCAATCCAGTCTTGCGGGGGTACGCTTTCCCATCATCACGCGACAGGCCGCGACCATGCCCGGTATCTACCCGGTGAAGTCGGTGATCTCGGAGTCGATGCGCTTCAGGCGCTCAAGGCAGAGTTCGACCCGGAGGGCATCATGAATCCGGGCAAACTTCTGCCCTGATCTGAATCAGCCGGAACCGGTGCCGCCGCTGGCGCCCGTATCGGTGCTCTGGCACTGATCGTTTATCGCCTGCCTCAAGGATTGAGGCAGCGCTACCGGCCCTTCGAAAACGGCGTCCCCGGCGATCGCCGGCAGCTGCCGCTGATTGCCCTTGAGAGCCTGGGACGTCTGGTTGACGATCGCCGCGGCTTCCTGCCGGCTGACCCTCGAAACCGAGAGCTCGGTGAAAATTCCGGCGGTGATCGAGCAGAGCGCCTCTGGCGGCAGAACGATCGTATTGCCGAAAGAGCCGCTTTCGTCGACCTGAAATTCATTCAGCGGGAAGGCGCCGATCGACCCATCCATCCAGAGGATGTAACTCCCTGTCTTGCCAGACGGCTTGAGCTCACTGAACTGGAGATTGGCCGCGAAATTGTCTTCTACCCGACCGAACTGGACCCGTCCGGAGCCGCCCTGATCAGCAACCGGTTGCATCACTGCGCCGGCGTTTGAGGCCGATGGCGTCGCTGGCTGATTCGAATCATCGCTGCTGAAAGCCCCGGTGACGATAAGTACGACCACGAGCACAAGCAACGCCACGAGCAGGAGAACTGCAATCAGGCGCTTCTGGGACTGGTTGGTGACCCAGCTCGAGGCGGAAGGCTTGTCTTCACCGTCGTCGTTCTTCTTGCGCGACGGACGTTCCGGTGGCTTCTTCCCGGGCTTGCGCGGTGCGGAGGCCTTGCCTGAACGACCTGAAGGAAGCTCGGCGCCCGGTACGAGCAGACGCAGCTGGTCCGACAGGGAGGAGGCGGTTTCTGCCGCATCAACGTTTGTGGAAAGTTCCCGGGCGACGTCTGCCCTGCCGATCGGGTCACACTGGCCGAGCAGGTAGTCCGTCAGATTTGCGTCCTGGTCGGGGTCCTGCCCGTTGATTTCCGTGAGTGCCTTGTGGGCGCGGTCGCGAACTTCCGTTTCGTCGACTCCCAGCAGGTCGGAGATGTCTTCATAGCTCTTGCCCCGCCCGAGCAGAAGTTGCAGCAGGCTGCGGCTGTCCTCACTAAGCGCCATGAATCGAAACTCTA
>CALEMO010000366.1 GCA_937910825.1 uncultured Solirubrobacterales bacterium
CGAGCGTATCGACCTGCTGCCAGCAGAAAAGCCCGAGCAAAATCGCGACTACGCCGGAGATGAATCCGCCACGCACCTTCTCGCTGGCCAGCTTTCGCAGCCCCAGACCGGCTAATGCCACCAGCGTGGGGACCAACAACGAGACCAGGATGACCAGAACCAGCAGGTCGAATCTTCGCGCTCCGATGCTGGTGATCGCCTCCGGACCGGCGGCGATCGAGACATACATCGGCCGCGCGACGACCAGTGCCCAGATGCCACCGACTGCCAGCCAGCTGGAGAAAAATCCGAACCCCGAGGCCCGCCCGGATTCAGGGCTGTCGTTTTCCATCCTGGTCTCGGTAAATCCAGGCGGCACTCGGCTCAGGTGCCGCCGAGAATCTCTACTGCGATCTTTGCCGCTTCGGTCGGACTCTGGCCGACCCGCACGCCTTTTGCTTCGAGTGCTTCCTGCTTCGCCTGGGCGGTCCCGGAGGAACCGGAAATGATCGCCCCGGCGTGACCCATCTGCTTGCCGGGAGGAGCAGTGAAGCCGGCGATATAGCCGACCACGGGCTTGGAGATGCTTTCCGCGATGAAGTCTGCCGCGCGCTCCTCGGCGTCGCCGCCGATCTCGCCGACCATGACGATCAGCTCGGTTTCGGGGTCCGCTTCGAAGAGCGTGAGGATGTCGATGAAATCCGAGCCGACGATCGGGTCGCCGCCGATTCCGACGATGGTCGAGTTGCCTTCTCCTGCCTGCTTCAGTTCGTTGCCGATCTGGTAGGTCAGAGTGCCGGACTTGGAGACCACGCCGATCTTGCCCGGATCGAAGAACTGGGCCGGGATGATTCCGACGTTGGCTTTCTCGGGGGAGAGGATGCCCGGGCAGTTCGGCCCGATCAGGGTCACGCCTTTCTCCTTGGCCCGCCAGTAGGTCGGCAGCATGTCCATAACCGGTATGCCTTCGGTGATCGCGATCACCGTCTCGACTCCCGAATCGATCGCTTCGTTGATCGCCTTCGCGGCAAAACGCGCCGGTACGAAGATCATCGAAGTATTCGCATCTGCCTGCTCGACGCTTTCGGCGATCAAATCGAAGACCGGGATGCCTTCGACATCCTGGCCACCCTTACCGGGGGTTACACCGGCCACGACCTGCGTGCCGTAGTCCCGGTTGCGCAGACCGTGGAAGGTGCCTTCGCGGCCGGTGAGGCCGGATACGACAAGCTTCGTATTTTCGTCGATGATGATGCTCATGCCGACCCTCCAGCGAGCTCTACCACACGCTTGGCGGCCCCGAGCATCGTCGATTCGTCGTGCAGGTTGCTGAAGCCGGCTTCAGCGAGCAACCTCTGGCCCTCTTCCGAATTCGTACCGTCGAGCCGGACTACGATCGGCATCTGGATCCCCATGCGACCGACCGCTTCGATGATTCCCTTGGCGACCTCGTCGCAGCGGGTGATGCCACCAAAGATGTTGAAAAGCACGGCTTTGACCTTCACATCCGAGGTGATTACCTCAAGTGCGTCGATGATCGCTTCGGCTTTGGAGCCGCCGCCGGCATCGAGGAAGTTGGCTGGGGCGCCGCCCGCCTGGGCGACCACATCAAGCGTGGACATGCAAAGGCCGGCGCCATTGCCGAGAATTCCTATGTCGCCCTCGAGCTTGACGTAAATAAGACCGCGTTCCTTGGCCATCGCTTCCTGCGGATCTGCAATCTCGGCGGCAAGTTCTTCTAGCTCGGGGTGGCGATAAAGGGCGTTGGTGTCGATCGTCGTCTTCGAGTCCAGGGCCACGACTTCGCCCGCGGCGTTGAGGATCAGCGGGTTGATCTCGATCAGCGTCGCGTCTTCCTTCTGGGCGATGCTGACCATCTTGACCAGGATTTCCGCTACCTGGTCAGCGACCTTGCCGGGGATCGCAGACTTCGCCACCAGCGCTCTGGCGGTGGCTTCGTCGAGGCCGTTGATCGGGTCGACGTGCTCCTTGATCAGTGCTTCGGGATCTGACTTGGCGATCGCCTCGACGTCCATGCCTCCCATGTGGGAGAGGATGATCAGCAACTTCTTCGCCGAACGGTCGAGGATGACCGAGGCGTAGTACTCCTCGTCGATATCCGAGCCTGCTTCGACCCAGAGTTGCTCGACTTTGAACGGTCCTTCGCCATGCGGGCCGAAGATGTCCATGCCGATGATGTCGCCGGCGTGTTCGTGGGCCTGCACACCGTCGGTGGCGATCTTGATGCCGCCGGCCTTGCCACGTCCTCCGATCAGAACCTGGGCCTTGACGGCTACCGGGTAACCGAGAGCGTCAGAGGCTTTTACGGCCTCTTCGGTCGTGACGGCGTGGCTGCCTTTAGGCACCGGAAGACCGTGGCGGGCGAAGAGTTCCTTGCCCTGGTATTCGAGTAGATCCATGTTTCTTTTTCGGGATTGGGGGACGGGAAGGCCGACCACGGACACTATCCGACATAATGGCCTTCGCGCATGCCCCTCCCAAGCCTAAAGAACATCGAATGGGTCACCACTGACTGTTACGGAACCCTCATCGATTGGGAGAAGGGAATCGCCCTGGCTTGCGCCAAGGAAGCCGAAAAAGACGGCTTCAGTTTTGATAACGAGCCTTTCCTCGCGCGCTTCTTCGAAGTCCAGGCTGAGATCATGGCCGGCTCGTACGAGTTGTACGCGGAGGTCCTCCGCCGGACGATCATCAAGGTCGCCGGGGAGATCGGCTGGGAAGTCGAACCTTCGAGGGCACAGTTCCTGCCGGACAGCATCGCCTACTGGCTGCCCTTCCGTGAGTCGAACGCAGCGATGGACAGGCTGGGCAAGAAATTCAACCTAGGGATCGTCTCCAACGTCGACGACAAGATGCTGGGCATCTCGAGGCGCCACCTGCGCACTGAGCTTGACATGGTGGTCACGGCGCAGCAGGTTCGCAGCTACAAGCCGGACGAGGTTCACTTCAAGGAATGCGCAAGGCGCATCGGTGGCAAGAAGGGCCTGCTTCACATCGGCTGCGACTACGACACCGACATCGCGCCCTGTCTGAAACTGAAGATCCCGGTGATCTGGGTCAACCGTCACGGTGAAAAGCTGGCGGGCCGCAAAAAGCCCTCGCTCGAAGTCAAGTCATTCCGGGACGCCGCCAAGAAGCTCGGCGCCGGCGGCTGATCTGGCGCGGCGCCCATGACGCGCCCTCCGGAAGTCGAAGAACCGCTCTCTCCCGCAAGCCGGGGGTGGCTGGCCGGCACTACGGCCGAGGATCGCAAGAAGAGCGGGCAGTACATGACTCCCCGCCGGGTGGCCGACGCGCTGCTCAGCCGGGTCGATCTCTCGCTGGGGATGAGGGTGCTCGATCCGGGGGTCGGCACTGGCGAGCTGCTTGCCGCAGCAGCCCGCCGCTGCGACGGGCTGGAGCTCTTTGGCTGGGACATCGACGACCAGATACTGGCCGCTTGCGCGGTCCACCTCCCCGGGGTCGAATTGGAGAAGAGGTCGGCCCTTGAACCATGGAGTGGCGAAATGTTCGACCTGGTTATCGGCAATCCACCGTTCTTTCAATTGCGGCCAGGGCCGGATCTGAAGCAACGCTACGCGGGGGTGATCTCCGGTCGGGCGAACATCTTTGCCTTTTTCTTCCAGGCCGGCCTGGAGTTGCTGCGTCCGGGCGGCCAGCTCGCGTACGTCGTGCCGCCTTCCCTGAACAGCGGTGCCTACTTCGAGGGTCTTCGCGAGCACATTACGAGGGTGGCTTCGATCGAGGGTCTGGTGATCCTTGAGGGCACTGATCTTTTCGAAGGTGCCAATACGGCGGTGCAGCTGATCGTTCTACGCAAGCACGGCCCCGGATTGCAGCCGACCAGCGATTTTCGTTTCGAGAAGAGCTGTCCCGATTCGGGCTTTCGCAGGGTGGTCTTCTCGGCCGATCCGGACCGGCTTGCCGGCTGCTTCGAAGGCCGGCGCACGCTCTGGGAACTCGGCTTCGCCGCCCACACCGGAACCATCGTCTGGAACCAGCACCGAAAGCGGCTTGTCCGCACCGCCTCAAAGGAGACGGTGCCGCTGATCTGGTCCCACAACCTGCGGGATGGTGAGATCGATTTCGGCAACCGTTCGGAGAAACCCCAGTACATCCTCCCACCAGGTCCGGTCGAACAGGGCCCGGCAGTGCTCGTCAACCGGGTGGTCGGCTCGGTAGGCAAGGGAGAACTGCGAGTCGCCTTGGTTCCGGAGGGCGCGACCTTCCTGGTCGAAAACCATGTCAACGTCATCCGGCCACGTCCGGGGGCCGTGCCGAAAGTTGACTGGCAAGAGCTGAAACGAATGCTGGCTGACCCGGGCGCGGCGCAGAGGGTCAGGCTGCTGACCGGAAATACGCAGATTTCAGCCACCGAGCTGACCCAGCTGCTGCCTCTCGGCTAGCGCCGGGCAGACCGGGCGGCGTCGCTCAGTCCAGATTCAGGTTGTAGAAGAGGTCGGGCGTATCGCCCCACTTCGCAGGGTTGTGGACCGGCAGAAAGCCGAGCGACTCATAGAGCCCGACGGCTTCCCGGTTGTCCTGATTGGCATCGAGCTGGATCCGCCTGCAGCCCCGGGAGCGCGCCCTTGTGACCGCCGCTTCGACCAGCGTCCGGCCGTGGCCTTTTCCGCGGGCCGACCCGTCCACGAAAACGTCTTCCAGCCAGCCGTCTTCTACCCCGGTCCAGGCGGAAAGCCGGAAGCGAACCTGGGCGAAACCAACCTCAGGGTCGCCGATCAGCAGGAACTCGGTACAGCGATCCTCGAGCAGCTCCGAAACGGTCACCTCGAGCGAGGCGTTGTCGGGGCGGTCAGATTCAAGGAAGTCGCGGAAACCGCCGATCAGCCTGGTCACCGTTGCCAGGTCGGAGGGTCCGGCGATCCTCAGGGGGGTCTCAGGACCCACCTGCGCCGCCTTCCGGCGTAGCCGGCAGCTTCGAGTTGCCGTCGTATACGAGCTGAAGCTTTTTGCCGTCGTTCTGCACCAGATAGATATCGACCCTGTTGAAGCCTTTCTTCAACGACTCAGGCGGCAGCAGAATCGAGAAACCGGGCCCGAAGCCGAGGCCGTCCTTGAACGTATATCCGGTGGCTTCGATCTTGCCGTCGACGGCGATCGCGAGCACCTTGTCTTCGGTGAGTTGCTTCAGGTAGCCGCGCTGAAGCAGCCCCAGCACAGAAGGTGAAGCCGGGTCGTAGTTCTTGACCGCATTGCTGCGGTCCGGCAAGACCCTGGTCCCGGTCAGTTCACGATCCGTATCGAGGGCAGAGACCTTCTTTCCGATCAGATCGTTCCTCGGGCCGAAGCGGTAAGTCGGACCCCAGCCCTGACCGGTCTTGAAGAGCCGCTGGATTCGGTTGACCAGGCGCTGGCGCTGCCTGACCATCGCGTCGACCGAGCCGACCGCTTCGCCGCTCGGGGCGTTGATGACCCTGACCTCGTCGGCCGGGCAGTTTTCGATCGGCCACGGATAGTCGATCTCCAACTCGTCGGCGATCGCGGGCAGGATGTCGGTCGCGCATTCACGTTTGTCCGAGATTTCGGATTTCGTCTGCCCGGGGGCCTTGATGAAAAGGGGGACCGACGCGATCTCACCCAGGTTGCGCGGGTCCGCAGCCCTTCTTGGCACCTGGCTCTGGAAGGCGGCGCCATGATCCGCGGTCACGATCACCATCGCTTCGTCCCAGAGCCCCAACTTCTTAAGCCGGGCCGTCACCCGGCCGAGCAGCGTGTCGGTGTAGCCGACCTCGAGCAGGTGGCGCTGCAGGGGGATGTCCACGACCTTCGGCGGGGCCATCCACGGCCCGTCGTTCGGCAACAGTCCGTTCCATTCCCCGGTCAGGTTCGTATAGCGCTGTCCGTCCGGAATGTGGCGCCAGGGGTAATGAGGCTTCTCGACGTGGATGAAGTCGAGGGTCGCCTCCTGCCCGGCGCTGAAGTTGGCCGAGAATGAGTTGATGCGCTCGAACTCGTCGACACTGGAGCGCAGTGCGAAGAGCCGCCCCAGCTTCCTGGCCGAACCCTGACCGGTACGTTCGGGCGCCTGGACGACAGATTCACCGGTCGGTCCGGTGGTCCCAGTGGTACCGGTCACATCGGTCTCGGAAAGCGGGTTCTCATCGACCGCGCTATCAGTCTCGTTGGTAAATTCGCTGAAGGTCTTTGAAACGTCGGGCAGGTTGCTCCGCAGCGAATCGGGCAGCAGCAGGTGCTTGGAAACGACTTCGAGGTCGGAAAAGAGATCGCCCAGCTTCGTGTCATCGGCCAGGACTGCAGAATCAGGACAAAGCTCCTCGGGACAGATCTGGGTCGCCGCTTCCTGGACCCTCAGCTCATAGGTCTTGCCGAGCAGCGTGAAAAGGCTGCGCGGGTGGTCCGCGGCGATCGGCAGCTTTGAATTGTCCGGTGTCTCGCCACTGAGGATAGATGGCGCCGCGATCGGTGTGTAGGCGCCGGCCGCGGTTGCGTTCCGGTACCAGGTGGAGCTGGACGCGAGATCGGCGAAAGCGGGAAAGCGGGTCCCGTCCACTTGGTTGTTCTCCCCCATGAGCGAGCCGGTCGGGAACTCGTCGAAGATCACCATCACGACCGGGACCGGGTTGCCGACGGTGACATCGACTGGATCGGGCTGCTCCTTGGGCAGGACCAGCCTCGACGTAGAGCTGAAGCCGAAGAAGACGATCAGGATCACCACGGGCGCGATGCTGAGGATGTCCATGAAGGATCTGGGGAAGCTCCACGAGGCGTAAGCGAAGACGAAAAGCCCGGCGAGCAGAAGCGAGACCGCGATCAGGACGCCCGCCGGCATGCCGACGCCCTTGATCAACTGGAGCACGAAGCAGGCTGCGAAGAGAGTCATCAGGCCGAGGTGGAGGCCCCATTGGAGGTTGCGGTTGATCAGCCGGGCGATCGCTTCGAGCCCGAGTGCGATCAGCGGTGCCACGAAAGCGAGGACCAGCGAGTAAACGATGATCTGGCTGGTCGTATTGCCGCGAGCTACAAAGAATTCGGGGTTGTCGCCGAGCAGGGACAGCATCGGCTGGAGGAAAGCGAGCGCCCACAGACCAGCGAGATGAGCGCCTCCAACCAGCAGCGATGGACGGGACGGTCGTTTGCCATCCTTTGTTGAAACAGTCACGGATCAGCCAGTCTATTTAATGTTGCGGGCCGCAACTATGCTCTCCTGTCCCGGTTCCAAAAGGACCAGCTCCCACCGCCTAACCCCCGTACCCCCGATGTACATCCCAGTTTCCATGACTGACATCCGCAGGGCCGTGCTCGGCACCGTTTTTCTGGTGCTGCTCTTTGCTGCCGCGATCGGCCGCTCGCCGGAGGTGGCCAGCGCGAAGCGGCCGAACATCATCGTCATCCAGACCGACGACCAGGCCGCGAACTTGGTCAAGGCCGAGTTCCGTTCTCCAAACGGCTCCTACGGAAAAGTAATGCCCAATACACGGAAGGAAATCTTCAGGCGCGGGACCGAGTTCCGCAACTACTACGCGACGACCCCTGTCTGCTCGCCTTCGAGGGCGTCGCTGCTGACCGGCCAATACCCGCGCAACAATGGCCTGGTGGCCAATGAAGGTCCGATCGGCGGCTGGCAGGGATTCCAGCAGCTGCCGCTCTATACGGAGAACGTGCCGGTCAGCATGCAGCGTGCCGGCTACCGCACTGCCCACTTCGGCAAGTTGATCAACGGCTACTACGACAGCGTGCACGATCGGGTCGAGACCACCGTGCCCCCCGGCTGGAACCGCTGGTTCACAACCGCGTTCCTTCCCGGAACCCAGTATTACGGCTACCGGGTGAACGACAACGGCTGGCCGGTAGGCCCCTTTGGTACCGGCAAGTACAAGTCGAGCGGCAAGGGTCTGGACTCGAAGAAATGCACCGCCGCGCGCATCACCCGGCCCAAGCCCGGCCTACGCTGCAACTACCTGACCGATGTGATGTCAAGGGGTGCGGTCAGGGAGATCCGTCGCAA
This sequence comes from uncultured Solirubrobacterales bacterium, assembly GCA_937910825.1. Classification (GTDB taxonomy): domain Bacteria; phylum Actinomycetota; class Thermoleophilia; order Solirubrobacterales; family 70-9; genus 67-14. The sequence continues at coordinate 7,988 of CALEMO010000366.1, forward strand.
GCACCAGTCACCGTTCTTCATCCAGGTTGACTATCAGGCGCCGCACGGCGATGTCGCTGCCCCGATGGGACCCCAGCCGGCGAGCCGCCACATGAATACAGCGAACCGCACCAGGCTGCCCCGCCCGGCCAACTTCAACGAGTCGGATATCACGGACAAGTCGCTGCTGATCCAGAGTTTCATCCAGAGCCCGCTCTCGTCAAGCCAGATCCGTAATACGACCAAGTCGTACCGCCGCACGCTCGAGGCCCTGCGGGCGGTTGATGACGGCGTCGGCGCGATAATCAAGACCCTTCGCCAGACCGGCCAGCTGGACAACACCTACATCTTCTACACCTCTGACCACGGCTACTTTCAGGGCGAGCACCGTTTCTCCTCCGCCAAGTTCCTGCCCTATGAGGAGACTTCCAGCGTTGACATGGCGGTTCGAGGACCCGACGTGTCGCGCCGGTCGAAGTCACAGGAAGTCGTCGGCAACATCGACATAGCGGCCACTGCACTGAAGCTCGCCGGCGCCGCGCCGGACTATTCGGTCGACGGGCGGACCCTGCACCGTTACTGGAAGGACCCCGATCTCACTTCAAGGCGGGCGATCGAGATCTCTCTACTCAATCCACGGGGATCGGGCGACCAGGTCAATGCTTCGATCTCTGCCAAGGCTCCTGCGCTGCGCTACAAGGCCTTCCGGGTCGGTCCCTACAAGTACGTCAAATACGCCCAGGGCGACATCGAGCTCTACGACCTCGAGCGCGACCCCAGGGAACTCGACAACGTGGCGGACGCGCCCGAGTACTCAGAGGTACTCGCCTACATGCAGACCTACCTGCCGTCGCTCGTCAAGTGCGCCGGTAGCGAATGCCGGGAAGACCTTCCCGAGTGGCCCGAGCCCGCAATCAGCGGACCTTGACCACCCGGGAGCTGCCGATGCTTTTACCGCCTTTGGACAGCCCGATGACTTTCACGTAGTTGCGGCCGCCCTGCTTCTGTTCCCGATGCTTGTCCCATGTCCAGTTCGGATCAGCCAAGGGGGAGTTCAGAAGGTCGGGCACTTCCATCCGGGTCTCGAAGCCGTCACGCTTATAGGTCCCGACGTTCGAAAGTGACTTGCGCGAACCGCCTGCCATGATCCGCCACTCACGCACGCGGGTATCACCGTTCCAGCTAGCAAAGGCGTTCGTCTGGTCGCTACCGGAAGAGAACGCCGCTACGGCCACCTTGCCGGGTGCGCGGCCGGACCAGCTGTCGCGGTACGCGCGGTAGAAGGCCCTGATGCCCAGCAGTTCGGCGTCGAAGACAACTTTGCCGTTCGCCGCATGTTCGCTGAGCAGCGGTACGCCGCCCCAGCCGACGAGGTAATTGCCGTTCTTGAGCTTCTGCATGTTGCCCTGCTGGGTCGCCAGAGGCTTGGCCGGGTTGAAGAACTCCTGGGCGACCACGGCCTTCTTCTTCTTGAAATTGAGCTTCAACACCAGGCCACGGGACTGCTTGGCCCACTTTTTGCTGACGGTTG
>CALEMO010000367.1 GCA_937910825.1 uncultured Solirubrobacterales bacterium
TGAAGGGTCTCGATTTCGAGGAGGTGAACCTCGACATGGGCAAACACAGGGACCAGATCGAGCAACTCTATGGCGAAGGCAAAAGCACCGTCCCGGGCATGATGATCGGCGACGAACGGGTGCACGGATCCACCTCAATCCTCGAGCGGCTCGACGAACTCGCGCCCGAGAACCCCCTTTACCCGGAGCCAGTGGCGGGTGCGGTCAGGGAGGCGGAAGTCTGGGCCGACGGCCACCTTCAGGATCTCGGCCGCAGACTGCCATGGGGCGCGCTCAACTTCCGCCCGGAGTCAATGGGCACTTTTGCTGGAGGGGAAGCGTTGGACCCAGCGGGAGCCGACTTTGCGATGAAATTCATCCGCTCGACCTGGAAGTTTCACGGGATCACCTGCGCCCTTCTTGCCGAGGACCTCGCTTCATTGCCTGGCCAGATCGACCGGATTGAAAGCTTCGCAGAGCAGGGGCTGATCGATGGCGACCAGCCGACTGCGGCCGACCTTCAGATTGGATCGACGATCCGCGTCCTGCTCACCGTCGGCGACCTTCATCCCCTGTTCGAAGGCAGCGCCGCGGAACGCATCGCCCGCGGCAATTTTCTGGAATATCCGGGCCTGGTCCCGGCGGGCGCCTTTCCCGCCGGCTGGATGTCCTGAGCGGTCCCGACCTCAGCGGCCGCGAGGACGAACGAGCACCGACGCAGACCTTGCTTTGCTGCCGCGGGCACTTGCCGTAAAGCGAATACGGAGCTTTCGTTTGCCGGTCTTCGCCCGACCGAGCTTAATCCGGAAGCTTCGCTCTGCATTGCGGCCAGCGCGCAGTTTGCCGAGGAACTTGCAGGACCCCCTGACCCTGGCCGGCTTTCGTGCAGCGGGGCAGATCTTGACCCGGCGACCCGTGCGATCACCGATGTTTCTCAACTTGACCCGGATCTTCGTGCTCGCACCGGGCTTCAGCCGCAGGTTCGCGGGCCTCGCCGAAACCTTGAGGCCGACCCAGTTCTGGCGCCCCGGTTTTGAAGGCGGGTTGTCCTGATTGGTCCTGTCTACGTCCGGGCCGGTTACCGCGATCAGCGGTGAATCGACCTGCCGGCCACGAAGCGCGGCCGTTTCCGCGGATTCCTCTGGTGGCCCGTAATAGGAAAAGCGGTGTCCGGTGAAGTTGTTGACAGCGGTCGAAGGTGCGGTAGGCGGCTTCGTCGGATCAGTATTCAAGCCCAGGCCGGGCATTTTGATCCGGAGGCCACTCGCCCCGATCGCATGGTCGTCCCCCGAGCAGATGATCGAATCATTGTCATCCGGCGGGCTCAGGTCGTCCTGGTAATAAGAGCCAACGGCTGTGCCCGGCACATCTGTATCTATCCTCGCCACGTTGATCACCGAGCCCTGCTCGCCGACAACCTGCTCCCAGCTGAACTGTCCCTGATCCTCGCCCGCGATGTCATCGGGTACGCCGTCGATCTGCACGCCTGGGTTCAGCAGGGAGTTGCGGTAAGTCATTCCAAAAGCCGCTTCGTTGAAGTCCATCGCCATCACGAAGTCCGAGATACCGGCGTGGACGCGAAGGTAGGTGTTATTGACCATCAGGCCGCGGTAGTAGATCTGATCCCGCTGGGTATAGGTACC
>CALEMO010000368.1 GCA_937910825.1 uncultured Solirubrobacterales bacterium
GAAGGATGCCGGGCTCGACACCTTACCGGGAACCGCTGCCGAAGTGCTCGACGACGGCGTTCGTCAGCGGATCTCACCGAACAAGCTTCCAGTCGCGCGCTGGGTCGAGATCATCGAGGCCTGTCACGCTTCGGGTTTGCGTTCAACTTCGACTGTGATGTTCGGGCATATAGAGGAACCAAGGGAACTCGCCCGCCACATGGAGGTGATTCGTTCGCTCCAGGAACGCACCGGCGGCATCACCGAGTTCGTGCCGCTCAGCTTCATCCCCTTCAATACGCTGCTCGGGCGGACCCACGGGGTTGAGGAGATCTCGATCGAAGAGAACTTGAAGCACACGGCGGCTTTCCGTCTGGCACTCGGGCGTTCGATAACGAATCTCCAGGCGAGCTGGGTCAAGATGGGCCTCGAAGGTGCCACCGAAGCCCTGCGCTGGGGAGTCAACGACCTCGGCGGAACGCTGATGGAAGAAAGTATTTCCCGAATGGCCGGGTCGCTGCATGGGGTAAGGCTCGAAGTCGAGGAACTCGTCGACGCTGCGTATCGAGCCGGCCGCCAGGCTGCCCAGCGCGATACCGGCTACGGAATCATACAGCGCTTCCCGGATCCGGCAGCTCCGCTGATGGAACTTGCCGGTTCCCTGGTCAAGCCCTTCTAGCGGAAGAGGTCGTCCTCGGGGGTTCGCAACTGCGCCATGCAGCCACTGCCGTCTTCCGGCACCACGAAACGTTCAAGTCCGCGCAACCGGACCACTGGGGTGCCGCTGGTCTTGTTCCTGACCAGATCAGCTGCGGCTGCAATTTCGTCGACCACCGCGATGTTGGTGGCTTCGAGCGTATTGCCCGAACGATCAGGCAGACCGCGCCAGTCGTCCAGCGGAGCGATGCCCGCGCAGCCGATCGCAACCTCGGATTGGCCATGCCTCCAGGCTCGGCCGAAGCTGTCGGAGACGATTACCGCCGGCCTCGTCCCCGTCTCGGCTTCGATCTCCCCCCGAATTCGCCGGGCCGAGCGGTCGCTGTCGAGCGGTAGCAGGACCACGGATTCGGACTCGACCAGATTTGAAGCGTCGATGCCGGCGTTGGCGCAGACAAAACCATGGTGCGTCTCGGTGATCAGGATGCCGCGCGGCCCGTCTTTCCTGACGATCGCGACGCTTTCGGCCATGATCAGTTCGATCACCCGCGAGTCCCGGTTGAGCTCCATGGCGATCTCCTCGGCAGCCGCGCCAGGAACCACGTCGCTCAGGCGGATCACCCTGTCTTCCGCCTTGGAGACCACCTTCTGGGATATAGCGAGCACGTCCCCGGTGGATATCTCCGCGGCATCAGCGATTGCAGCGCCGAGGTTGAAGCCGATGCCTATCTCGGGCAGGCCGGTCACCGCGTGGATCGAGATGTCGCCAAGGCCGGGCATAGATCAGATCCCCAGGGCCTTCGCCGTGCGTGGTGCTTCAGCGTTGCCCATATCGATCCGGGTGGTCAGGGCGACCAGGTCGGCCGGTGTATCGAGATCCAGCGCAAGACCTGGAAGTTCTTCGCTCGTATGCGGTATCTCGGCGTCCCGGGCAAGCGCGAGGTGCCTTTCGCAGCTGCCTTCGCCGAAAGCAGGCGTGATCGCGCGTGGCGGCGAGAGCACGAGCGCGTTCGTACCGGTGCCATGACGGTCGGGAACCACTGTGACGAAGGGTGTGGGCAGTCCAGTCAGTAGCCGGTCAAGTTCCCTGGGGTCGAGTAGCGGGCAATCTCCCGGGAGCAGCACGACGCAGGTTGCTCCGAGTTCGATCGCCCGGTCGACTCCCAGCGATGCGGCACCTGAATGGCTCGCGTCTTCGGGGTCGTGGATCACTTCGGCCCCGAGGTCGTCGGCCAGCTTTGCGGCCGCCTGCTCTCCACTGACCACGATCGTCTTGTCGATCATTCGCGATCTGCCGACGGAATCGAGCACGTCGCCGAGCATCGCTTCCACCAGACGCAGGCGCTCATCCTCACCGACCGAGCCGGCGAGTCTCTGTTTGGCCTGGGTAAAACGCTTAGCCGTGACAATCGCGACAGCATTCATCCGGCCCTCAGCTGTTCCCCCACCTTGAGTACTGCGCGGCCAACGGTTTTCCTGCTCTCGCGGCTGTGCATCAGGGTGCCGGTCGAAAAGCAGCGCATATCTTCCGGCGGCGGGTCGGGGTCCCCGCTGTCGCAGATCATCGCGTCGATCAGGCCGGAGTAAAGGGTCGCCACGCCCGCGGCCGTTGTCGGCCGGTCGACCGCACGCATGAAGTTGTCGGTCGGCCCCTTGATCACCTTGCCGGCGACATAGGGGCTGACCGCTACGACCGGTGCTTTGGCCTCCGTGATCAGCTCGCGCATGCCCGGAACGGCGAGTATCGGGCCGATGCTGATCACCGGGTTCGACGGTCCGACCACGATCAGCTCAGCCGCCTGGATCGCGTCCGCAACGTCGGTGGTGGGTGAAGCCTCGGCGATCCCGGCCAGCTCGATGCCTTCGACTTCGGTCTGGCCACCTTCCTGGATCAAGTAAGCCTGAAGGCTGCGCCACTCACCACTGCTCATGATCCGGGTCCTGACCGGCTCATCCGACATCGGCAGCACAGTGGCCGAAATACCCAGGCCACGGGCAATCTGGGCCTGGGCGTCGGTCAGGCGTCCGCCTTCGTCGATGAAGTTCCTTCGGTAGAGGCAGGCCGCGAGATCCAGGTCCGAGAGTGAGAACCAGTCTGGTGATCCGAGCCGGACCAGCCGTTCAAATACCCGAAAGGAGTCATCCTTTATTCCCCATCCACGCAGCTGGTCAACCTGATCGGCGAGCCAGTAGGTGACCAGGTCCGGATCGGGCGAGACGTATACACCAAGGGTCTCGATGTCGTCACCGGTATTGGCGATCACGGCCAGATCGGAGCCGAGCGTTTCCTGCATCCCGGCAGCGAGCTTTGCTCCGCCGGTGCCGCCGGCGAGCAGGACGGTCTTCACGAGAAAGGGTCGCCCTCGGGCAGTCCTGTGAATTCGATTCCGGCGTGGGTTTTGTAGCGGATGTTGATCGAGATCAACAGTGGCGTGAGCTGCTCGACGATGCGGGACGTCTCCAGCGACCCGGCGTTCACGGGTCGCAGGCCGTCGATCATTTCGATCAGCCGTGCGACTTTGGCTTTGTCGACCTTGCGGTCACCGCAGATCGGGACATCCTCGCCGAGCGTCTTTTCGAGGTCAGCGAGGCCGGGCGCGCTCACGGTATGGAGTGCGGATACGACGGTCACCCCGTCCGGGGCCATCTCCTGCGCCTGCTGTGCGGCCGAGCCCTGCCAGACACCGATCGTTCTGGTCGCCTTGCCGCTGATTGCTGCCGCCAGCGGCACCGAGCAGTCAACGAGGATCTGGCCTTCGCGAAGGGCCCCCTTCAGGTTTGTCATATATTCGGACTGATTGCGAAATGGCACGGTGAGAAAGACCACATCCGCCTCAGCCACGGCATCTTCGTTGCTCATGCCGACTACCTCGCCGCCTGTCTCTTCGGCAATCCGGGCTGCGGCGTCCCCGGCGCGTCCGGCGTCCCTTGAGCCGATCACCACCCGGGCACCGCTTCTGGCCCAGCGTTTGGCCAGGCCCGAGCCAAGGGCTCCGGTGCCGCCAATGACGGGGATCGTTGGGGAAGAAGATTCCTCGGGGTTCTGGTTTTCGCTCATGGCCCGGGAGTCTAGCTTCGGCCACTATTCTTGGCGAATGTCACTGGAAGAACTAATTGGAACTGAGCGGGAAGAAAAATTTGCGGTCGAAGGCAGGCTGACGACCGACGTCGGGGGGACGATCGAAGCGAAGGTACTTTCTACCCCGGGCATGATCGGCATGATGGAGCACAACTCGACCCTGCTAGCCGCACCGCGCCTGCCGGAGGGCAAGGCGACCGTCGGCTTCGAGGTTTCGATCAAGCACGTCGGCGGCGCGCTTGAAGGCGCTGATTGCGTCGCCTGGTCCCGCCTCGACGAAGTAGTCGATGGACGCAAACTTCGATTCTCGGTCGAGGTCCGTGAAGGGGAGCGGGTGATCGGCACCGGCATCCACGAGCGCCGGATGATCGCGACCGACGGAGCCGGGAAAAGCTGAGCATGTCCGGGCTGCCTGAAAACGTGAAGATTCGCGAAGTCGGCCCCAGGGACGGCTTCCAGAACGAGCCCGAGGTGATCGATACCGAGGACAAGATCAGGCTGATCAATCTGCTTTCAGCCACCGGGCTGAAGTGCATGGAGGTCACTTCGTTCGTGCGGCCGGACGTGATTCCGCAACTCGCCGACGGGCCGCAGGTCCTGGCCGGCATCGAACGGCGCGAAGGAGTCTCGTATTCAGTTCTGATCCCGAACCTGAAAGGACTGGAAAAGGCGCTCGAGTACCGGGAATACTTTGACGAAGCGAGTTTTTTCCTCTCCGCTTCGGAAACTCACAACATGAAGAACGTCAACCGGAGCGTCGAGGATTCGTTGTCCGGGCTTGAGCAGACCGTTCCGCTGGCGATTGAGGCGGGCCTGGGCTGCGTGGGCATCATCGCCACTTCATTCGGCTGTCCCTATGAAGGTGTCGTGCCGCAAGAGAAGGTCTTCGCCCTGGCCGAACGCCTTCGCGCTGCCGGCTGCTCCGAGGTGGGCTTCGGCGATACGACTGGCATGGCCAATCCGCTCCAGGTTCGTGGATTCTTTCGTGAGGCATTTGCGCGACTCGACGGGGTCGAGCTGACTGCCCATTTTCACGATACGCGTGGTCAGGGGCTGGCCAACGTTCTCGCCGCCCTTGAAGAGGGCATATCGTCATTCGAATCCAGCTTCGGTGAGCTCGGGGGCTGCCCCGTGCCGCCCGGAGCGACCGGCAACGTCGCCTCGGAAGACGTGGTTTCGATGATCGGCGAGATGGGCATCGAAACCGGCGTCGACCTGAAAAAACTGATTGCGGCGTCGGCCGAGGCCCAGAGCGTCCTCGGCCGACCGCTCGGCTCGCATGTGCTCAGGGCCGGCCCGGTTGACTGGCACCCGAGCCGGTGAGGTGTGAAGAGGTGGCCGGCAGCGCGCCTCCCGCCTTACCCACCAAACCCACTCGGCCCGTTGCCGGACACCTCTTCGTGGTTGGCACTAGGGTTCTCGTATGAAAAGCGACCGTTTTAGAGCAGCTGCTGAAGCCAAAGATTTCGAGGCCGGAGAGAGGCTTTTCGCCGAGCACGTTGTTTTCCGCAGTCCTTTCGTGCACAAGCCCTATGAAGGCAAGGCAGCTTTGCTGTTCCTTCTGGGCAACGTTGTTCAGGTCTTGGAAAACTTCCGCTACGTCTCTCACGTCGAAACCGGTGATACGGCCGTCTTGCTGTTTGAGGCCGACGTCAACGGCCGCCAGCTCCAGGGGGTCGACATCCTCAAGTTCGGCGAAGGCGACCTGATCACCGAGATGGCAGTCATGGCCAGGCCGATGACCGGTCTCGCCGCTCTCGGCGAAGAGATGGGCAAGAGGATCGAAGCTTCCGGCGTCGGCGCCTGAGCCGACCCTGAGGGTTAATCCACGTTAGGCTCCCAAGCCGGTCGCCCGGACACTCTGGGCATGAAAATTCTTACAGGAGGAACGCCTCGATGGAGATCAAGAAGGTTGGGGTCGTCGGCTGCGGCCTGATGGGTCACGGAATCACTCAGGTCAGCGCACAGGCCGGCTACGACGTGGTGGTGGCCGAGACTTCGCAGGACAAGCTCGATGCCGGCATCGGCAAGATCGAAAAGCAGCTCGCCCGCGCTGTCGACAAAGGCAAAATCGAGCAGCCCGCGGCCGATGAAATCCGCAGGCGGATCAGCCCGACCCTGGATCTCTCTGATTTCGCTGACTGTGACCTGGTCATCGAAGCGATCAGCGAGGACCTCGACCTCAAGCTCGAAGTCTGGGAGAAGCTGGACGGCATCGTCAAGGGCGACGCCTATTTCGCCACCAATACTTCCTCGCTGCCAGTGATCAACCAGGCGGCGGTGACAACCCGTCCCGCACAGTTCCTCGGACTGCATTTCTTCAATCCCGTGCAGGTTATGCCGCTGATGGAAGTCATCCAGTCGGTCACCACTTCGCCCGAGGCGATGGCCGCCGGCCTTGCATTTGGCGAGAAGCTGAAGAAGCAGACCGTTGCGACCAAGGACAAGGCCGGTTTCATCGTCAACCGCCTGCTCGTTCCTTACCTGCTGGACGGCATCCGCGGCCTGGAAGAGGGAATCGGCTCGATCGACGAAATCGACGCCGCGATGAAGGCCGGCGCCGGGCACCCGATGGGTCCGCTCACGCTTGCGGACTTCGTCGGCCTTGACACCCTGATGTCGATCTCCAACGTGATGTTCGACGAGTTCCGTGAGCGCCGCTTCGCTGCCCCGCCGACCCTGCGAAAGATGGTTGCCGCCGGTTTTTACGGCAAGAAGTCCGGCCGTGGTTTCTACGACTATTCCGGTGAGAATCCGGTCCCGGTTAACCCGGGACTCTAGGCACGGGGCCGGGGGAGAACGGCTGTGCCAAAAATAAATCTGGACCCGGCACTCAAGGCCGCCCTCGGCGGCGGCCCCGAGCGCCATCATGCCAAGTCCGAGCAGCAGGGAAAGCTGCCGGTGCGCGAGCGGGTGGGGCTGCTGGTGGACGAAGGAAGCTTCATCGAAGACGCCCTGCTGGCCAACTGGGACCAGGAAGGGCTGGGCGCCGACGGAGTCGTCACCGGCACCGCGAGGGTCGAGGGCCGTCCGGTCGCCCTGATGGCCAATGACCCGACGGTCAAGGCTGGTTCATGGGGCCCGAAGACGGTCGAAAAGATCCTCCGGATCCAGGAGCGGGCGCTGAAGCTGGAAGTCCCGATGATCTACCTGGTCGATTCGGCCGGGGCGAGGATCACCGAGCAGGTCCAGATGTTCCCCGGTCGCCGCGGTGCGGGGCGAATCTTCTACAACGAAGTCAAGATGTCCGGACGGGTGCCGCAGGTCTGCCTGCTTTTCGGTCCGTCGGCTGCGGGTGGCGCATACATCCCCGCCTTTTGCGACGTGGTGATCATGCGCTCCGGCAACGCTTCGATGTACCTCGGCTCGCCGCGCATGGCCGAGATGGTGATCGGGGAGACGGTCACGCTCGAAGAACTGGGCGGAGCCAAGATGCATACCTCGAAGTCCGGTTGCGGCCATTTCCTGGTCAAGACCGACGAAGAGGCGATCGAAACCGGCCGCCGCTACCTCTCTTACATGCCGACCAGCTGGCATGACACTTCGCCCGCGGCCGAGCCCCAGGATCCGTCGTCGGACAAGGCCTTGGCCGAAATCATCCCGGTTGATGAGAACGTGGTCTTCGACATGCGGGAGCTGCTTGATTCACTGCTCGACTCCGGGTCTTTCACCCAGGTCCACGAGCGCTGGGCCAAGGAGTTGATCGTTGGATACGGCCGTCTCGACGGCAAGGTTGTTGGCGTGGTGGCGAACCAGCCGAAGCAGAAGGGTGGAGTGCTATTCGTTGACTCCGCCGACAAGGCGGCGCGCTTCATCGCCACCTGCAACGCGTTTAACATCCCGCTGCTTTTCCTGGCCGACGTTCCGGGCTTCATGATCGGAACAGCCGTCGAGAAGCAGGGCATCATCCGTCACGGCGCCAAGATGATCTCCGCCGTTTCGGAAGCGACTGTCCCCAAGATCTCGGTGGTGGTGCGCAAGGCCTACGGCGCCGGTCTGTACGCGATGGCCGGACCTGCTTTTGAACCTGATTCCTGCATCGCGCTGACCAATGCCTCGATTGCGGTCATGGGCCCACAGGCCGCCGTAAACGCTGTCTTCTACAACCAGATTCAGGCGATCGAAGACGAAGCCGAGCGGGAGAAGTTCGTCGAAGAAAAGCGCGCCGAGTACGCCAAGGGGGTGGACCTGCTCCACCTCGCTTCGGAAATGGTGATCGACGCGGTCATCGATCCGGAAGATCTTCGCGCCGAGCTGATCATGCGCTTCACCCTGGCCGAAGGCAGGGACCGCTCGTTCACCGAGCGCAGGGCCCCGATAACGCCCGTCTGAGGGAGCAGTACCTTGGTGCCGGTTCGTCATTGAGGTGCGCTGAAGGCTGGTTGTCTAGGTTGCTTCAATGTCGATAGCGGTCAGACGGCTGGTTCTCCTTGCGATCCTCTGTGCCGCGGGCGTTGCCCTGCTCGCGCTGTTCTTCTACGGCTCCGATCGCTTCAATCACTACGACAGCACACTCACGGCGGACCTCCTGGCGCCGACCGATTCGCTGCGCCACAGCATCGCTGAACTCTGGTCCGATTCAGCGAACCCGGTGCCGTTGGCGCTCTTTCTGGCGGCGGTTTCGGTGCTCGGCATCATCTGGAAGCGGCCCTGGCATCTGCTGGCAGCCGGCGGCGTCGTACTGATGGCCAACCTGAGCACCCAGGTGATGAAAGCCCTGCTCGCCCATCCCCGCCTCCAGGGGGCGCTCGGGGCCAGCTATCCGATTGAAATCGGCTACCCGAGCGGCCATACGACGGCCGCGGTATCTGCCGGATTCGCCCTTTGGCTGGTTGCGCCGCGGCGCCTGCGCGGCTGGGCGGCGCTGGCCGGCGCCGCCTATGCCTCGATCGTCGCAGCCGGTGTCGTCGTAGCCGGCTGGCACTTCATATCCGACGTGCTCGGGGCGGTGATGGTGGTCGGCTTCTGGGCGGCCCTGGCAATGGCCGCCCTGCTCACCGCCGGCCTCGAATCGCCTTCCGGCTGGATTCCCGAGCGAGAATCGAATCAGCCATCCGATCGACGATCAGGTTCGAGGCGAAATACTCGCCCTTATCCTGATGGCCGATGAAATGACGCTGGAAATCAGTCCATCGGACAGCCTGGGTCAGGAATTTGTTGCAGGCTTCTCCCACTGTTGATCTCAGCCGTGTCACGTTCCCTGAACGTCCAGATTCACCGAAAAAGCCCTGAAGATCGCCGAGGAGCAGATGGGACTCGCAACCCGGCGGCAGCTGCTGGCTGCCGGGATACCGCGCAGAACCATCGCGAGCCGAATTGCCAGCGAGTACCTGTTTCCCGTGTTCTCGGGGGTATACCTGGTGGGGCGCGGGGACCTGAGCAGGCAAGGTGCGACCCTCGCCGGCGTGCTCGCGGCTGGAAGCGGAGCAGCTCTCGGCGCGAGGAGCGCGGCCACGGCCTGGGGATTCATGAGTCACTCGCGAACGATCGAGGTGCTGCGTCCGGCCGGCGGCAAGAGCCGCGCCGCGCTGCTGCGGTTGTCGGATGGCGGTGCCCGTCCATTTCTCCGCGTTATCCGGACGGGTTCGCTGCCCGCCGCGGACATTGCGAGCAAAGCCGGAATACCACTTACCACGGTTGATCGCACGCTCTGGGACCTTGTTTCGACTCTGCCGGAGGACCAATACCGCCGGGCGTTTCTGGAGGCCGACCGTCTGGGCCTGCTCGATGACCGGGCGCTGCTATGCCGTGCCCGGACTTCGCCTGGACATCGCGGCCGGAGTCTCATCCTGCAGATGGCATTGGACCGGATTCCCGACGTCAGCAGGGCCAGGTCTGTACTGGAGGCGCTGGTTCTCGATCTCCAGCGTCAGGCGGAGCTACCGGAGCCGCAGGTCAACGTTGCGGTGCTTGGACGGGAGGCAGATCTAGTGTGGCGAAACGAGCGCCTCGTCGTCGAGACCGATGGATACGAATTTCACCGAGGCAGGGAGGCGTTTGAGTCCGATGCTTTGCGCAACGTTCGTCTTCGGGCCGACGGCTGGACGGTTTTGCGATTCACCCTCCGGATGGTCGAGACCAGGCCGGAAGAAGTGGTTGACGCGATTCGCTCGTCCCTGGTCCGTAGTTGGCAATGAGGATCGACCATCAGGTTTGAGGCGAGTATTTCGCCCTAAAGCTGCTGCCCGGTGCCAGTGCTGGTGCTGTTGCCGGTCCTGCGATGGTGCCGGCCTGGAGTCATCGTCAGTCCGGTTTCAGTGTTCTGGCGTATTCGACGAAGAAGTCGAGGCTCGTCGGATCCGCCAGGGAATCCTTGCTCGCTGCCTTCTCGGGCGGGGTTCCGGTGAGGATTCTTTTGACCGGGACCTCCAGCACCTTGCCGCTCAAAGTCCTCGGGATCGTCCTGACTTCGACCATCTCATTCGGCACGTGGCGCGGCGAGCACCGCTGACGTATTTCGCGGGCCACTCTCTTCCTCAGGTCATCGTCCAGTTCCGCTCCTTCGGCCAGCACTACGAAGAGCGGCATCCAGCCTTCGGTGCCCGCTTTCGGGATGTCGATGACCAGTGCATCTACGATCGCCGGGTCAGCCAGGACGGCCCGGTAGATCTCGCTGGTTCCCATGCGGATGCCACCGCGGTTGATGGTCGAGTCGGAGCGGCCGTAGATGATCGCTGTACCCCTGTCAGTTATCTCGATCCAGTCACCGTGACGCCAGACGCCCGGGTAGGTATCGAAATAGCTGTCGTGGTAACGGCTGCCGTCTTCGTCGTTCCAGAGGTATAGCGGCATCGAAGGCATCGGCTTGGTGATCACCAGCTCTCCGACTTCGCCAATGAGTGCTTGGCCTTCTTCGTCCCAGGCCTCAACCGAGGCACCCAGCGCCCGCGCCTGGAGCTCACCCCGGTAGACCGGCAGGGTGGGGACGCCGCCGACGAATGCCGTGCACAGGTCGGTGCCGCCGCTGGTTGAAAAGAGCCAGGTGTCGTGGCCGATCTGCTCGTATATCCAGTCGAATCCTTCGGGAGCGAGCGGAGACCCGGTCGAACCGACGGCACGCAGGCGGCTCAGGTCACGGCCCTTGGCTGGCTCGACATCCGTCTTCATACAGGCGGAGATGTAAGAGGCCGAGGCGCCAAAGCAGGTGACTTCGGCGTCGTCCGCGAGCTGCCACAGGGTTTCCATGTCCGGGTGGCCGGGGTTGCCGTCGTAGAGCACGATCGCCGCATCGGTCAGCAGGCAGGACACCAGAAAGTTCCACATCATCCAGCCGGTGGTCGTGAACCAGAAGATTCGATCCCCCGGTCGGGCATCAAGATGCAGGTTCATCTTCTTCAGATGCTCGAGCAGGATGCCGCCCTGGCCCTGGACGATTGCTTTCGGCAGGCCGGTCGTTCCTGACGAATAAAGGATCCAGAGCGGGTGTTCGAACGGCACCCGGTTGAACTCGAGCGCGGCGGCGGCATCGATCGCGAGCAGCTCGCTCCAGAGCATCGAATTCGGGATCGAGTCCACTTCGGGCTGATCTTCGAGGTAAGGCAGGATCACAGTGGTCCTTACGGACGGCATCGCATTCACCAACTCCGAAACAACGGCACGGCGGTCGAAACCCTTGCCACCGTAGGTGTAACCGTCCACCGCCAGCAGGACCTTCGGCTCGATCTGTGCGAAGCGGTCGCTCAGCGCTCCGGCGCCAAAGTCAGGCGAGCAGCTCGACCAAACCGCTCCGATGCTCGCCGCAGCCAGGAAGGCAACCACGGTCTCTGGGGTATTCGGCATGTAGGCCGCAATGCGATCACCGGGAACGACTCCCAGGGACCGCAGCCCGGCCGCCGCAGCGGCGACCTGGGACCTCAGCTCTTCCCAGGTCACCTCTGAGAGCGGACGCCTCTCGTCGGCGGCGAAGATCGCTACCTGGTCGTCGTCCTGGTTCCGGAAAATATGTTCTGCGTAGTTGATCTCGGTGCCCTCAAACCACCTGGCACCTGGCATTTCGTCTGAACTCAATACGCGGTCGTAGTCGCCCGAGCTGATCACATCGAAGTAGTCCCAGATCGATTGCCAGAAGGCGTCGGGATCCTCGGTAGACCATCGCCAGAGGTCTTCATATGCGGGGAACGAGAGTCCCCGGTGCTGCTCCAGCCAGCGGCCGTAGGAATTCAGGTGTGAAGACTCGATCGCCTGCCTGGACGGCTGCCAGAGCAATTCGGCCGGTGAATCGTTAGCTGGCGTCGGCATCATCGCGGTAGGAGTTCTCGATCAGGTCGAGGCCGAGTTCGACCGCGTCTTCGTCGCCTCCGACCACGCTGGATGCCCGGAGGCCGCGACGCCTGGCGACGGTCGCGGCGGTGGTGATTCTCAGGATCGCGGGTTCCGGCTCGACCGGACAGCCTTCTGCCAGCTCAGTACTCATCCTGAAGGTCGCAAGGTCGCCCTCTTTTGCGGTCAGCAGCGCCCGGGGCCGATGGCCGGGGCGAGAAACCGCGCCGGCAGGTTGACCGTTCACGAAATTTATGAGGACCGTATGCTGCGGGCGCAAGGAGCCGAAGTATTCGGCGAAGAAGACGGCCGCTCCTTTCGCCGAAGCGGATTCCGCACCAAACAGGCAGACCCCGATCGGGGGATCGCCTCCGTCGCGGTCAAGCTCGTCTTCGAGGGCGGCAAGCAGGTTGTCGCAGGCTTTCAGGTCTTCTTCGCCCGCTTCGGTCTCTCCGGACATCCGCCGGTCAACCTGGGCAGCGATCAGGCCGAGCAGTACGGCCGATCCGATCAACTGGATCACCCCGACCCAGGTACCTTCGACTTCGGCGGCGCCGAGCATCGCCGCCACGAATACCGGCAGGGCGCCCACCCAGAGCAGCAGACGGTCGCTGGTCAGCCGCCCACCTAAGTG
>CALEMO010000369.1 GCA_937910825.1 uncultured Solirubrobacterales bacterium
CAGCTCAAGGACGTCGCTGGTGGTCTTGCTTTGCTCGGCCATCTGGCTCCTTCGGAAAGTTCATTTCCGGTTGCGGGTCTGCTTACTGGCGCAACGATACGCGACCGGGCTTGCATAGCGCCGGTCAAAGGGGTATAACTTACTTGATGTAAGTAACTAGCTAAAAGTAAAGTAATGGCGAGTTAAAGCGGTACTAAAGCCGGATATGTGATGCAACCAATAGTGAACCGGCTACGTAGTACTTAAGACCAATACGTCACCACAAGAATGGGAACACCATCGTGACTGTAAAAACTGAAGTCTCTCGATTCCATATCCATGACGAGCTGACCGCGCCGGACGACAGCGCGCCCATCCTCAAGAGCATCCAGGTGGGTGGCCGTTCCGTTAACAAGCTTGTAGGAGTTCTCGCCGGTTCACCGGCGGTACTGCGTGCCTATACGCGGATGCGAGCTGAACTGCAGCAGGGTGAACTGCCGCAGCCGACCCGCCACCGCATCGCGCTCGCGGTCGCCGAACACAGGGGCGACAACTACAGCGTCGTCCAGTACGCCAAGACGGCCCGCAACGCCGGCCTGGGTCTGGACGAAGTTTCCAGGGCACGCAGCTTCACTTCGTCTGACCCCCGTGAAGCCGCCCTCCTGGTTTACCTCAAGGCTGCCCTGGAGGCTGACGGCGACCCGCCGATCTACCTCCACGAAGAAGCCCGTGAAGCCGGCTGGGACGACGAGCAGATCCTTGAAGCGCTGGCCCACGTAGCGCTCGGCGAATTTCAAAGTGTGATGGCCGCAGCCGCGGCCCTGCCAAAGGACCAGGCAACTCCCCGGGTACTGCCCGAGGCCGCCTAGTCCGCGAAGCGGGTCCACGCCTCCCTCGCGGACCCTCTCTCCTCCAGCAAAAAGGACGGCCTCCGGCCCGTCCTTTTTGTTGCATCAATCACATAGCTGACAGCTCTAGTTGCCGACCACCTTTACCCGGTAAAGCAGCTGTCCGCCATAGAAGCGGCATCCGTACTCGAACTTGGAACCAAGCTCCGTCTGGGGAGCCGAGTTCTTGAAGTTCGGCGTGCCACAGTTGTTGCGCTCGCGGCTCGCACGCCAACTGAAGTCGTCGTCGAGAATCGCGTTGCCGCCAGAGTCCTTCTCGATTTTGCCGTCCTTCATCACATAGCGGGCGCCCAAAGCGGTGGCCCAGGTGGGGACGGTCAAAGCGACGTACTGGCCCTTGCGCACGTCGATCGCATTATTGAGCTCGATCCAGGTCTGCTTGCCCATGTACTTGTTGAGCCCTTCGACCGGACTGCGCTTGATCAGTTTGTAGCGCTTGTTGCCGTTCACGGTGACCGGCTTGACGACCGAGATGCCCGCCTTGGGCTTCTTGCCGAACCTGCTTTGGAAGAAGCTGCGCTGGCTCTTGGTTGGCTTGCCGAGGCTGATCTTCCAGCGGGTGATCTTTCCGTTGTACGGAACCCGATAGACGTTTCCAACGCCGTCGATTTCCGCCTGGAAACCGGTGACAATCGCCAGGCCCGAGCAGTCAGCGGGACAGCGTGCGTCCGGCATGGCACCCACGTTTCCGAGGATCTTCGACTTCTTGGCCTTTTTGGCCGCCGCTGCCCCGGCATTGCTGCCGGTGCCGAGCGCCATCCCGCCGAGCAGGAGGGCCGCACCCATGATCAAGACGATCAGGTATCGCGAAGTCTGGGTAAGTCCATGGGAATTTTCTGACATCAGTTCACTGCTCCTTGTAAGTCCGTTTCAAAGCTTCTTCCTATTGGCAGAGGCGCCGACGCCGCCAAAGGCCACGAGTCACGTGGTTGCGACCGGTAAAGGTATAAACCGCAGCCGGGCGCAGAAGGTTCGGTTCCGATCTGAATGAAAACCACCGCGTGAAGGGCGGTGGCCGGAGAGAAGCCTACTTGCGCTTGACGACCGCGTAGCGAACGTTCGCCACACCGGCGTCGATGAATCCCAGCGCTTCCGCGCCGGCATAAGTCAAGTCCAGTGCCCTGCCGCGAATGTACGGGCCACGGTCGATCACCTTGGTCATCAGGAACCGACCCCGGTACCCGACCATGACTTTCGAACCGCAGGGAAGGGTCTTGTGGGCGACGCCGATCGTCCCGCGGCGCAGCGTGCCGCCACAGGCGACGCCGTTGCCGTAGAGGCCGGGGCCGTACCAGGACGCTTCCGTGCGTCGCAGGGAGCGGACCAGTGTCTTCGAGGTCGACCGGTTGACTACGCCGCTGGGCTTGATCGAGCTTCCCTTCTGGAAGCGCTTGACGGCCGATGTAGTGGGTGGGTCAAAGTTCGTGGTGAGCGGCGCATTGAGCAGCTGCTTCGAGCGCACGATGCCATTGAGTACCCGGACGTCGCCACCGGACATTCCCTGACGGAGTGTCCTGTTGCCGAAGCGTGAGGCGACCTTGGCGTTCGAAGAATCAGACGAAGGCGATGTGATGCTGATGCCCCCGGTGCCACGAGTTTCTGCGTCACCGTTCGAGGCACCCAGCGAAATACCGAGACCCACCGCGAACAAAGC
>CALEMO010000370.1 GCA_937910825.1 uncultured Solirubrobacterales bacterium
ACCAGGCAGCGGGTGGATGAAGTCTCCGAACAGATCGGCCACCGGATTCGTATCCTGGTCGGCAAGCCCGGCCTCGACGGCCATTCGAACGGATCCGAGCAGATCGCCCTCCGGGCCCGCGACGTCGGCATGGAAGTCGTCTACCAGGGGATCCGCCTCACTCCCGAGCAGATCGCCGAGTCGGCGCTCCAGGAGGACGTTGACGTAGTTGGTCTTTCGATCCTCTCGGGATCACATCTCGAACTGATCCCGGAAGTCGTCAGGCTGCTTGAGGCGGCCGGGCTCGACGTTCCGGTCGTGGCCGGCGGAATCATCCCGCCAGACGACGCCCTGCGACTGGCTGACCTGGGGGTCGCCGGCGTATATACGCCCAAGGATTTCGACCTGAACGAAATCATGTCCCAGATCGTCGAACTGGTTTCCGAGCGGCACAAAAGGGCTGAAAGCCCGGCAACACAGCCCGTGTAGGGTTCGCTCAATGTCGAACAAGCTGACCCTTCTGCGGGAAGGAATTCCGACGGAGATCTTCCTGCTCCTGCTGCTCGTAACGGTCGCTTCGATCGCGTCCGTCGTGATATCGGTCAGGAAGGGCGGGCCGAATGCAGAGCGCAACCTTCGCATCACGGTCGCCGTGCTGTGCCTGCTCGGGCTGGGCATCGCAGGCTACGTCGTTTATACGGCAGTGATCCTCCAGGAGTTGCCGCAATGCGTCGGTGGCGGTGGTGGCTGCGCGGTCGTCGAGAACAGCGACTATTCGAAGCTCTTCGGCATCCACATTTCGGTCTATGGCCTGATCGGGTATCTCGCGATCTTCGGAACAACGGTCTGGCAGGGGGACCACGCCCGCCTGGCAGCCTTCACCCTCTCCCTTTTCGGATTCGGCTTCAGCCTGTACCTGACATACCTCGAACTCTTCGAAATCGAAGCAATCTGCCAGTGGTGCGTCGGCAGCGCCGTGCTGATGGTCCTGATCTTCATCGCCAGCACAACGCGGCTCATTTGTTACTACGGACTCGACGGCGGTTACGAGGTTAACGACGACCTAAACGAAGGCCCGGAGCCGAACAGCTAGGTAGTATCTGTCGCCAATGGCTACCGGACCGCAGCAGAAGAGAAAGGAACTCCGCGACAAGCGCCTCAACGCAGAGGCTGCCTCGAAGGGAGTAGACCGCCGCGAGAACATGATAAAGATCGTCGGTGTCGCAGCTTTCATCGCGATTATCGCGATCGTGGTCGCGATCGTTGCCCTTAGTGGCGGCTCGGACGACGGAAGCTCGAGCAAGAGTTCAAGCGACGTGACCGCGCAGCTCGCCGGCATCCCGCAGAACGGCACGATTCTCGGCGATCCCAAGTCTGACGTGACCCTGGTCGAGTTCGGTGACATGCAGTGCCCGATTTGCCAGCAGTACGCGGACGACGTACTTCCGGACATAATCGGCGGTCCGATCAAGGCCGGCGATGCCAACTTGGAGTTCAAGCAGTGGGCGATCCTGGGAGAAGATTCTTCCCTCGCGGGCAAAGCCGCACTCGCCGCCGCAGAGCAGGGTCGCTACTTCGAATTCATCGAAACCTTCTACGCCGATCAGGGCCTCGAGGGCTCGGGTTACGTGACCGATGACTTTCTGACCGGCATCGCCGAAGATGCCGGCGTCGAAGACATCGACAAGTGGAACGTCGACCGTGAGGCGGCTGACCTCGATCAGATACTTCTTATGGTCGACAACCAGGCCAGTGAGCTCGGCCTCACCGGGACGCCGTCGTTTGCGGTCAGGGGTCCGGACGGTGACCTGACGGTCGTTCAGGCGAACAGCACCGATCCGCAGGAGAACGTGAAGACGCTCAAGGACGCGATCAAGGAAGCCGGCGGCGGCAAATAGGCGCCGGATTGTGCTGGCGGGCCCGGACCGCCAGAATGGAAGCATGAACAACGGCATTTCAGCCTGGCTGCGCTGCTATCGGTGCTGGTCCCGCAACCTCGAAGTCCAGGTCCACTACGACGCGATCCGACGGGTGGATCCCGAGACCGCAATGCCTGCTGAAGGCGAGGGGGTCGACGAGATCCAGGAATCCGTGGTCCAGTGCCTCGACTGCATGCACGACCAGCCCCACCTGACCTTCGACCGGGACCGGGTTGTCCCGATCGAGGACCGCTGGGAGCGCATGATTGCCGGCACGCCGTGGGTTGCCTCCTGCACGGTCACGGTCGAAGCCGAGCAGATCGAGGCCTGCTCGGGCCCCGAAGCGGTCGAATTCCTCACCTATGGCTCATTCGGAGACCCCGGCACGAGAGAGTTTTTCACCCACGTGCGCTTTCACAAGCACCGGGAGGATCAGATCACCATTCATCTGCTGGTCGAGCTCTATGCCAGATCGGCCGAAGAAGCGTCAGAGGTGCTCGCAGAAGCTGCGCGGGGCGCCCTGGAGATCACTTCGCTGGCCGAAGAGTCAAGGCCTCCCGCCCACGCTTCGGACGACGCCCACTAGTCATCGAGCGCACCGCGAAGGCCTCACCCGGGACGTTGGCTGACGGCCTCTGCCGGGACGCTGGCTGACGGCCTCACCCGGGACGTTGGCCACCAGTGTTATCGCCGCCGCCCGAAGCTCCAGGCCCGGATGGGCGCTCCGGGTCAGACAGCTTCTCTTTCGCCTCCCGGGCCTTTTCGGCGAGAGAACCGTCGCCAGAGAGGATTCCGCGCAGCTCCTTGCCGTCGCGCTTGATGTTTTCCGGTTCCGCGCGATCGCCAAGCTTTTCTTCAGCCTGCTTGCGCAACTCACCAACCTGCCGTCCGAGCTTCTTGAAATCCACGCGACGAAGACTACCCGCAGCAAGAGGCAACCCGAACCACACCGCCCCAGGCAATGCTCCCGACCCTGCCGCCCGCTGCGGCAAAATCGGGATCGTCACCCGAAAGTACCAGCGCCCGAGGCCACGATCGACCAACAGGATTCAGGCGAAATACTCGCCCGGATCCTGATCGTCGAT
>CALEMO010000371.1 GCA_937910825.1 uncultured Solirubrobacterales bacterium
TGACGTCCTTGAGCTGGTTGAGCAGCACAACGTGCGCTTCGTTCGCCTCTGGTTCACCGATGTGCTCGGCCACCTCAAGAGCTTTTCGATCAATTCGAGCGAACTGGAACGCGCATTCGAACAGGGGATCGGGTTCGACGGAGCCTCGCTGACCGGCTTCAACCCGGTTGAAGAATCGGACATGGTCGCGAAGCCGGACCCCGGTACCTTCTCGCTCATCCCCTGGCGCCCGGAGGATGTCGATGCTGTCGCCCGGATGTTCTGCGACATCGAAGTTCCGGGCGGACACCCATACGAGGGTGATCCGCGCTGGATCCTCAAGCGCGCACTGAGCAGGGCAAAAGACATGGGGTTCGACGACTTCGTGCTCGGGTCAGAACTTGAATTCTTTTATTTCAAGTCGGCCCGGCCCGCCGACGGGATTCCTGAGGTCCTGGATGAGGGCGGCTACTTCGACCTGACCACACTTGACGCCGGTTCAGACGTGCGCCGCGAGACAGTGCTCGCGCTCGAACGCATGGGTGTTCACGTTGCTTCCACCCATCACGAGGCGGGACCTTCCCAGCATGAGCTCGACCTGAAAGCAAGCGGAGCACTTCAGGCCGCCGACAATGTGATGACCAGCAAGATCGTCGTCAAGGAGTACGCGATCCACGAGGGCTGGCACGCCACCTTCATGCCGAAACCGTTGGACGGGGCGAACGGCTCGGGAATGCATCTCCACCAGTCGTTGACCAAGGACGGCGAAAATGCCTTCTTCGAAGCGGGCCGTCCGGGCAGCCTGTCTTCCACGGCCAAATCGTTCATCGCCGGGCAACTGCGCCACGCTCGTGAAATCGCCCCGCTCTACGCACAGTGGGTCAACTCCTACAAGCGGCTTGTGCCGGGCTATGAAGCACCGGTCTACCTTTCCTGGTCAAGGCGCAACCGCTCTTCACTGATCCGGGTTCCGCAGCATCAGAGCGGTGAGCCGGCTGCCGCCCGGGCCGAGTTGCGTTGCCCGGACCCCGCATGCAACCCATACCTCTGCTTTGCCGGAATGCTGCAGGCTGGGCTCGAAGGGATTGAGAAGGGGTACGAGCTGCCGGAGCCGATGGAGGAAAACCTCTACCACTTGGGGCCTGATGAAATGGCCCAGCAGGGGATCGAACAGCTGCCGGCGACGCTCGGCGAATCGATCGAACTCGCCGCCGACTCCGAACTAGTCCTGCGCACACTCGGCGAACACACTTTCCGCCGCTTCATCGAGTTGAAGCGGCAGGAGTGGGACAGCTACCGGGTTCAGGTCACGCCTTTCGAGATCGACAGCTTCCTGCCGGTCCTCTAGCGGTACTTCTCGAGCAGTTTCCGGGCCTGGGCGCTGACTGCCGTCTTCGCATTGAAGGCTGCGGCCAGCCCCTTGTCCGCAGGGGAACCCTGGGCCGGAACGGCACCAATCTGGCGGGCCAGGTCGAGGCCATTGATGATTGCCACAAGTGACTGAATCCTGCCATCCTCGATCTCGACGATGTCCATGCCTTCGATGCTGATTCGGGCTCCGTTCGGCTTGAATCCCTCGAATTCACCGGTGCCGTCGAAAGTGGCCGTGGCCGCCCAGAGCACAGCAGCCTGATTGCCTTCGGTCACCATGTTCTCGACTTTCATCGCGAGGTCGGGCATCGCCCGAAATAGGGTGCCGAACCAGTCGCTCACGCCTGCCGGCGCCTCAAGGTCCACCAACCCGATGATGCGGCTTTTGCCTCCGGGCTGCCAGGTCGCGGTCATGGTCTCCAGGTCCTGCCGGCCCACTGCCTCGAAGTATTCTGTCGCGGTTTCAGCTGTTGATGCCATTTATTTCGCTCCTCATCGTATTCGGGTCAGTGCTCGGGGCGCTGCAGGTGAAGTTCTCGCAAAGGTAGGCGGTGGCCGAGCCGTCGACCGCCGGCCGGTCGGCAAGCAGCTCGGGTGAATCGGATCCCTCTGGCCCTGCGGCCAGCATCACCTTCGGTCTGAAGCTCTCATGAAATACGTCGAGCATTGCCTGTGTTCCCTGGGCATCTCCGCCTGCTTCGGGGGAAATCAGGGCAAATTCGCCCGAAGGAGAAAGGTAGAAGTCGAGTGCCTGGAGCAGATGGCCGAAGGCGTCAGGCTGGCGGGCAGTCGCGGGCGCCAGCAGCTTGAGCACGCTGAGCGCATGCCTGGTGTAGTGGTCCTCGCCGGTCAGCGCACCGAGGTGGAGCAGGCCGAGCGCGGCCGCAGAGCTGCCGGCCGGGATCGGGTGGTCGCCGACGTCCTTTCTCTTCGCGATCAGTACTTCGTGGTCGTGGGAGGTGGTGAAGAATCCACCGCGGTCGGGGTCGGAGAAACGGTCAATCATGGTTTCGGCGAGGGCCTGCGCCCGCTTGAAGGAGGCTGCGCTGAAGTTCGCCCGGTAAAGGCTGAGCAGGCCTTCGACCATGAACGCGTGGTCTTCGAGGTAAGCGTTCAGGCGTGCTTCCCCCTGCCGCCAGGTCCGGAGCAGGGACCCCTGCGAATCTCGCATCTGCTGCCAGATGAAATCGGCGCATGAGGTTGCTGCCTCGATGTAATCGGGCCTTTGGAGCACTGCCCCGGCTTCGGCAAGGGCGGAAATCGCAAGAGCGTTCCAGGACAACA
>CALEMO010000372.1 GCA_937910825.1 uncultured Solirubrobacterales bacterium
GTGGCTCGCGGTCGAGCTGGCGGCGACTGACGCCTGGGCTGCGGAAGGCATGGTGCCACCCGAAGCCGCAGCGGTCTGTCGTGAAAAGGCTGCCTTCACGGTCGAGGATGTCAATGAGCGGGAAGAGGTGACCAACCACGATGTCGCCGCCTTCATCGACATCGTGGCCGCCTCGATCGGCGAAGAAGGACGCTGGATCCACTACGGGCTGACTTCGTCGGATGTGCTCGATACCGCCCTTGCCATTCAGCTCACCAGGGCGTCCGAGATCCTGGTCGAAGGCGCCAAAGATTTCCGCGACAACCTGGTCAAGCTTGCGCTCGCGCACCGCGACACACTCTGCGTCGGACGTACGCACGGGGTCCATGCGGAGCCCACAACTTTCGGCCTGCGCATGGCGGGCTTCGCTTTCGAGGCAGACCGCAACCTGGCTCGTCTGAAGAGTGCCGGCGAGCAGGTATCGATGGGCAAGCTTTCGGGCGCGGTCGGAACCTACGCTTCGGTTCCGCCGACGATCGAGCGCAGGGTGATGGAAAGCCTCAGCCTGCGCCGGGAGGAGATCGCGACCCAGGTGATCCCCCGCGACCGCCACGCCGAATTTCTCAACGCGATCGCACTTGCCGGTGCCGGCATCGAGCGCTTCGCGACCGAGATCAGGCACCTTCAGCGAACCGAAGTGCGCGAGGCAGAAGAGCCTTTCGCCACCGGCGAGCAAAAGGGCTCCTCAGCGATGCCGCACAAGCGCAATCCGATCCGGACCGAGCGCCTGACCGGCCTCGCCCGCCTGCTTCGCGGCTATTCACAGACCGCGATGGAAAACGTCGCCCTCTGGCATGAGCGCGACATCTCCCATTCAGGGGCCGAGCGGGTGATCCTGCCGGACGCCACGATCGGCCTCGACTACATGCACCACGTCGCCAACCAGGTGGTTTCGGGTCTGGTCGTCCACGAGGACCGGCTGCTGGCCAACCTCGAACTCACCCACGGCGCACTGTTCAGCCAGCGGGCACTCACCGCCCTGGTCGAAGGCGGAATGTCCAGGGACGACGCCTATCGAACGGTCCAGGCGGCCGCCCACGAAGCTTTCGATTCAGGCACCCAGTTCCGCGAGCTGATCGCGGAGGCTGCGCCGGAACTCGACCTTGACGTGATCTTCGACTACGACGCGTATCTGACGCATCTGCCGGAAGTCTTCGAGCGGCTCGAAGCGATCGGCTGAGGCAAAACGGGCGCTATCCGGGGACCACGGCCTCGACCGCTCCCTTGACCTCGGTCACTTTGCCGCCGAATTCAACCGCGTAGAGATTGCCGGCGCTGAAGCGCTTGCCGGCGGTGCTGATCGCCACCGACGAGGTATTGGTGAGGCCCGAAGCCAGTACACAGGCCTGCCGCTGGTGATTGATCTTCCAGACCTCACTGGAGCCAAGCACGGCGACGTAGAAGTTGCCCTCGTTATCCCGGGCGAGCCCGTCGAAGACCACGTTGGCGGCCAGCGGTGAAGTGAACCAGGTCGAGACATTCGACGGATTCGCGATCTCGATCCGGCTGATGGTCGAAGGGGTGACGAAGGTCTGAGCCGCGTAGATGTACTTGCCTCCCCTGCTCACGGTGATGCCGTTGGCTGATTCAAGGCTGGTGAAGCCGTTCTTCACATCGACCGCGGACCCCTTCTTCTTGACCCGGTCAAGCTTCAAACCGAGGTCGTTCGAAGCGAAGATCGCGCCGTTCTGGTTCTTGCGTGCGATCCCGTTGGCCATGCCCAGGGAATCGGTGATCACGGACCTGGTGCCGTTCGACGGGTTGACGCTCAGCAGCGAAGCCCCCGGGTTCAGGTCGCCGGCCAATCCGTTGGCGAGCGTATTGCCATTGCCCCAGAGCAGCCGCTTTCCTTTCCAGGCAAGCCCTCCTGGCCCCTCGGGCGCGTCGAGCACCGTCTCGGGTGTGCTGCCAGGGCCATCGGCACGGTAAAGGCGGGCAACATCAGGAGATCCAGCGGGGGCCCCTGAGTAGAAGAGCTTGCCGCCGCCTCCAACGATCACGGACTCGAGCCGGCCCTGGTCCGAATAGAGAGTCGACTGTGAATAGTCCCCCGTGCAGACGGGGACTTCGGCCGACGCGGAGGCCGCGCCAAAGGCTAGGAAGCTGGCCAGGACGAAGGCTGAGATTGAAAGATTGCGTCGCATCCAGCGAAGGATAGTGGCCGACACGGGGAGACCCGGTCGCACCCGACCGAATCAGGGCGCTAGGATCGGGCGCAGAATGGCTCAAAAAATAGATGACCTGAAACTTCATTCATCCGGCAAGGTCCGTGAGATTTACGAGATCGAAGACGACCTGCTGCTGGTCGCTTCCGACAGGATCTCGATCTATGACGTGATCATGCCCACCCGGATACCCGACAAGGGCAAAGTGCTGACCCAGATGTCAAATTTCTGGTTCGAGAATACGTCCGGCATCGTGCCCAACCAATTCATTTCGAATGACGTGCCGGCCGAAGTAGAAGGGCGCGCCGTGAGGGTACGCAAGCTCCAGATGTATCCGATCGAATGTGTGGTCCGTGGCTACCTCTCTGGTTCCGGCTGGAAGGAGTACCAGGAGACCGGTTCGGTCTGCGGAGTCGGCCTGCCGGAGGGCCTGGTCGAATCAGACAAGCTGCCGCGTCCGATCTTCACCCCGGCTACCAAGGCCGAGATCGGTGACCACGACGAGAACATCGACTTTGAAAAGGCGGCCGAGATCATCGGCGACCGGGCGCTGATGGAGGAACTGCGGCGAGTGGCGATCGAGATCTACGAGTTCGGCGCGAACCACGCTGCGCAACGCGGCATCATCCTGGCCGACACCAAGTTCGAGTTCGGCAGCCATGCCGGGGCCGAGATAGTGCTCGGCGACGAAGTCCTCACCCCCGACTCCTCCCGCTACTGGCCTGCGGACCAGTACGAGCCGGGCAAGACCCAGCCTTCCTTCGACAAGCAGTTCGTCCGCGACTGGGCCAACGCCGCCGGATGGGACCACTCCCCACCCGCTCCGGAACTGCCGGATGACGTGGTCGAGCAGACCAGGGCGAAATACCGAGAGGCTTACGAACAGATCACCGGCAAGACTCTGTGATCACTGCGACCATCCTGATCAGGCCGAAAGAAGGCATCCTCGACGCCCAGGGCAAAGCGGTCGAGGGAGCGCTGCCGGCACTCGGCTTCAGCGGGATCGAGCATGTACGGGTGGGACGAATCGTCGAGCTGCATGCGGAGAATGCTGACCAGCTCGAAGAACTCTGCGAGAAGCTGCTCGCCAACCCGCTGATCGAGGACTACGAAATCGAGATCTCTTGAACTGGGGCGTGCTTCAGTTCCCGGGATCCTGTGACGAGCGAGATGCGCTGAATGCATGCCGGGTGGCCGACCGCAGCTCGGGCGGCACCTCCCGCCTCGTCTGGCACGAAGAGACCGATCTCAGCGGACTCGACGGAATCGTCGTTCCTGGCGGCTTCTCCTACGGTGACTACCTGCGGGCCGGAGCGATCGCACGCTTCGCACCGGCGATGGAAGCCGTGGCGGATTTTGCCGCCGCCGGCAGGCCGGTACTCGGTATCTGTAACGGCTTTCAGGTCCTTTGTGAAAGCGGGCTGCTGCCGGGCGCGCTGCTGACCAACGAAGGCATGCGTTTCATCTGCCGCCAGGGCGACCTGGTCGCCGGTGAGAGCGACTCCCCTTTCCTCAGCGAGATGAGCCCGGGAGAAGTCATTTCGGTCCCGTTCAAGCACCAGAGCGGCCGATTTTTCGCGCCCCCGGAGATGCTCGAGCGGATCGAAGCGAACGGACAGGTCGCCTTCCGCTACGCCGAAGACCAGAATCCGAACGGCTCGCTGGGCGACATCGCCGGAGTAACCAATGAAGCTGGAAATGTGCTCGGCCTGATGCCCCATCCGGAACATGCGGTCGAAGCGTTCGCCGGCTCAACTGACGGCCTGAAGATTTTCCGCGGGCCCGCCGGGGTGGCTGCCTGATGGCACCGCATCGTGAGCTCGGGCTGACCGACGACGAGTTCGAACTGATCAAGCAGAAGATGGGACGCGAGCCGAATGCGGTCGAGCTGGCCATGTTCTCCCTGCTCTGGTCCGAACACTGCGCTTACAAGCACTCGAAGAAACTGTTGGCGACGCTGCCCACTGAGGGTCCGCGAGTGGTCATGGGGCCGGGGGAAAATGCTGGCGCCGTGGACATCGGCAACGGCCATTCGATCGCTTTCAAGGTCGAGTCACACAACCATCCGAGTGCGGTCGAACCCTTCCAGGGAGCGGCAACCGGGGTCGGCGGCATTCTGCGGGACGTAATCGCCCTGGGCGCCCGGCCGATCGCGATTCTCGATTCGCTGCGCTTCGGCGAACTCGATTCGGAACGTACCCGCTATCTGGTCGACGGTGTGGTCGGCGGCATCGGGCACTACGGCAATTCGATGGGCATTGCGACGGTCGGCGGCGAGATCTATTTCGAGCCGCCCTACGAACAGAACTGTCTTGTCAATGCGATGTGCGTCGGCATCGCCAGGACCGACGGGATGGTCCGGGCGGCAGCCTCCGGGACCGGCAACAAGGTGGTGCTCTTCGGTGCGAAGACCGGGCGCGACGGGATCGGTGGCGCTTCCGTGCTCGCATCGGCTGAACTCGACGAAGGCGACTCGGGCAAGCGGCCGACGGTGCAGATCGGTGATCCCTTCGAAGAATCCAAGTTGCTCGAGTGCTGCCAGGAGTTGCTGGCGGCAGACCTGCTGGTCTCACTTCAGGACCTGGGTGCTGCCGGGCTCACTTCTTCGGCCGGGGAGATGGCCTCGGCGGGAGGCACGGGCATGGACATCGACGTCGGGCTGGTCCCGCTGCGGGAAGCCGACATGGAACCTTTCGAAATCATGGTCAGCGAGTCACAGGAGCGCATGCTGGCCGTGGTCGAGCCGTCCAAGGTGGGTCAGGTCCTCGCCGTTTGCACCAAGTGGCAGACCGACTCGGCGATGATCGGCGAAGTGACCGACAGTGGCGACTTCCGCATTCTGAAGGGCGGCGAGACGGTCGGACAGATCGCGGTCGACGCTCTGGTCGACGGCTGCCCGCTCTATGACCTCGAACCCGAAGAGCCCGCCGAGTGGATCTACGGCAACCGGGTGACCCTGCGCGAGGGCGCTGACGCGAGCGAAATCACCCTGAGCCTGCTGAGTGCTTCATCGATCGCCTCAAAGCGCTGGGCCTACGAGCAGTACGACACGATGGTCGGTTCGCGCACAGTTCACCGGGCCGGCGCGGCCGACGCGGCCGTGCTGAACATTCCCGAGTCCGACCGGGCGATCGCGATCTCGATCGATGGCAACGGCCGGCGGGTTGCCTGCTCGCCCCACGAAGGCACCATCGAGGCCACACTCGAATGCGCCGCCAACCTGGCCTGTGTCGGTGCCGAGCCCCTGGGTGTCACCAACTGCCTGAATTTTGGTAATCCGGAGAAACCGACGGTCGCCTGGCAGCTCAGCCAGTCGGTGGCCGGACTCGGTGAGGCCTGCGAAGGACTCGGCCTGCCGGTGGTCGGCGGCAACGTCTCGCTCTACAACGAAACCCCTCAGGGTCCGATCTATCCGACGCCGGTCATCGGCATGGTTGGTGAACTGCCAGACATAGATTGCTGCGGCGGAGAAGTCTGGCGAGATGGTGACTGGGTGGCACTACTCGGCCCTTTCAATCCCTCGCTTGCGGGCTCGGAGCTGGAGAAAGCAAGGGGACAGCTCGGTAACGGCCTGCCGCCCGTCGCGATCCCGGACGTGAAGGCGGCGATCGAATCGGTCAGAGAGGCTGTTAGCAGCGGCCTCATCCGGACCGTGAGCGACGTTTCCGACGGTGGCATCGCGACCCTGGTGGCTGAAATGGCGTCCGGCTCCGGTATCGGCTGCGACCTCAACCTCGAACCGGTGCTCGTCCAGCGCGAATGCTCCCCGGAAGATGCGCTCTTCGGTGAAGGGCCCGGCGGGTTCATCCTCGCCGGCGACCGCCAGTCGATCGAGCGGCTCGGCGGCGAAGGAGTCCAGATCGACCTTCTCGGCAGGGTGAGCGGCAACGAAATTTGGGTCAATGCCGGAGACCAGAAGGTTGACATTCTCGTAGCCGAGGCCCGGGCCGCATTCGATTCACTCGAAGCCCGCATCGAAGCCTAGAGCGGCCCAAAATGAAAAAACAGGCGAGTAGAGGTGGTATTACCGAAAGCCACCGTGACCTGAGCGCTCAGGTTGCGAGACCGCTGCGCAAGTACCTGGCCACCGAGACCGGCAGCGCCGGCCTGCTGCTGCCCGCCGCGATTATCGCCTTGATCTGGGCGAATTCACCACTCTCGGGATCCTACGATTCCCTCTGGCATACCGACCTGTCGATCAGCCTCGGCAGCGGCTCGATCAGCCTCGACCTCCGGCAATGGCTGGATGAAGGGCTGATGGCCCTCTTCTTCTTTGTGATCGGGCTGGAGGTCAGGCGGGAGATCTCGGTAGGCGAGATGAGTGAGCGCAAGCGGGTCGTGCTGCCAGTGGTCGCGGGGATCGGCGACATGCTGTTTTCGCATCAGGGTGGTCTCGACATCGAAGACCTGATCGGCTACGCCGGTCGGCTCGAACTCGACGTCGACCAGTTCGTGCTCGAGATCGAAGGCAGCCTCAATACGGGACGGATCCAGGAAGACGTGGCCAGTGCCGACGCCAGTGCTGCCCATGGGACCCCGACCTTCTTCATCGGCGGCAAGCGCCACATCGGACCCTACGACGCAAAGTCGCTGGCGGCCGAGTTGCGCGCGTCGACGGCCTGCACTGCTACCCTGCCTCTGTAGGTAGACCGCCTACGCCCCTCTTCAATCCAGCAACAGGTGGCTTTGAGACCTTGAGCGAACAGACTTTCCTGGATCGCGAAGGACCGCGAGACGAGTGTGGTGTGTTTGGCGTTTATGCGCCGGGACACGACGTAGCCAGACTCAGCTACTTCGGCCTTTATGCGCTCCAGCACCGCGGACAGGAATCAGCCGGAATCGCCACCTGCGAGGGTGGCCACATCACCACTATGCGTGATTCGGGCCTTGTTTCGCAGGTCTTCAACGAAGACAAGCTGCGGGCGCTGGCCGGCGACATGGCGATCGGCCATGTGCGCTACTCGACCACCGGTGGCGGCTCCTGGGAGAACACCCAGCCGATCTGGCGCGACGATGGACGCGAGCTCGCGCTCGCCCACAACGGCAACCTGACCAACGCGGTCGAGATCTACAACAAACTGCGCCGCAAGGGCCTCAACTTCC
>CALEMO010000373.1 GCA_937910825.1 uncultured Solirubrobacterales bacterium
TCGAGGGCCCGTATTCTGGCTCTGAAAATGGCTTCGGCCGCGTTCGGCACCACCTCGTTCACGATCCCCGCACCGGTGGCTGCACGAGCCAGTCCGGCGGCCGGGAAAGTCCTTGCGCCGCTTCGTCCGGAAGTCGCCAGGACCTCCGGCGCGAGCTCGGTCAGAACTACAAGGTCCACCGCCCCGGAAAATTCGGAGAGGATCGCCCCGGCGTCCTTGTCGGCGAGGGTCGCGAAAACCAGCACCACCGGCTGCCCTGATGTGATGTCCGGCAGGGAGGCCGCGAGTGCGGCGGCGCCTGGCCGATTGTGTGCGACATCGATGTAGACCGGCGGCTCGTCGTCGACCCGCTCGAGCCTTCCGGGAACAATCAGGCTG
Source organism: uncultured Solirubrobacterales bacterium (assembly GCA_937910825.1). Classification (GTDB taxonomy): domain Bacteria; phylum Actinomycetota; class Thermoleophilia; order Solirubrobacterales; family 70-9; genus 67-14. The sequence continues at coordinate 379 of CALEMO010000373.1, forward strand.
CCGGCGACGGCACCCACCAGGTTGTCGTCGCTCTCCCCGATCAGTGCTTCGACTGCAAGTACGGCAACCATGAAGTTTTCCCGCTGAAAAGTGCCGGGCGAAGCAAACTTCAGCCGGTCAAACTGCGGATCGCTCTGCGAAGCGTCGATCAGTCGGCAATGCCGATCCAGGGCAGTATTGCGGGCCAGCTCCGCGACCTCCGGATTCAGCCTGCCAGTCACCAGACAGGTTCCGGGCCTGAGCACAGCGAGCTTCTCTGCTGCGATCTCAAGCTGCGTTTCGCCGAGGAATTCGGTGTGGTCCAGGCCGATCGAAGTCAGGGCCGTAACCGCTGATTTGATCACATTCGTTGCGTCGAGCCGTCCTCCGAGACCGGCTTCGATGACCGCCACCTCTACCCCGGATTCGGCCAGGACAAGGAAGGCTGCTGCGGTGGCGACTTCGAACTGGGTGACGGCCTCGCTTCCGTCGAGTCGCTGGTTGACCAGGTCTGCTGCGGCGGCCGTGCGCTCCACGCAGGAGCCGAAAACCCCGCGGTCTGCCGGCCGGCCCGATACCAGGACCCGTTCGCTCCAGCGGACGCTGTGGGGTGAGATCGAGCAGCCCGCCCGCCTGCCGTGTGCATTCAGGAACGCAGCCCCCATGCGGGCCACCGAGGACTTGCCATTGGTGCCGACGACATGAATGGTCTCGTAGGAATCCTGGGGCCTGCCCAACTCGTCACAGAGCAAGTTCATCCGCTCCAAGCCCAGCTTCATGCCGATCGGCAGAAGCGAATTCAGATATTTCTCGGCATCGAACATCGGGGGCAGCGCGCCGCTCGCAGTTATCATTCTGAAAATCCCATCCGTTTGAACTGGTGGCGGAAGATCCCCGACGATCAGCCTCTAGCCTCTGACCCTATCCCTCACGCGCCGGGAAAGCCAGCTGGCTCAGCACTATCGCATCACGCTCCTGATGACCGCCCACCCTCGGTGCCAACGCGTAGGGTTATGGCATGCCAGAACCGACCGCGAACCGTGACTCCAGCGTCCTCGTCACCGGAGGCTCCGGCTTCCTCGGTGGCCGTGCCGTCAACCAGCTCCTCGAGCAGGGATACCGCGTGCGGACGACCGTTCGCGACGAGGCCAAGTCGCCAGTGGTCCGCGAGGCGGTGACTGCGGGCATTGAGAATCCGGACCTGACTTTCTTCGAGGCCGATCTGGGCTCGGACTCCGGCTGGCCCGAAGCGGTCGCCGGATGCGACTACGTGCTGCACATCGCTTCACCTTTCCCGGCCGCGCAGCCAAAAGATCCACAGGAACTGATCGGGCCGGCCCGCGACGGATCTCTCCGGGTCCTGCAGGTCGCCCTCAACGCCGGCGTCAAGCGAATCGTCATGACTTCATCCACCGCCGCGATCCGGAGCGACGGCGGTCCGCCCCGGTCCGGCCCGTACACAGAAGAAAACTGGACGAACCCTGATTTGCCTGGCCTCACGCCTTACGCGCAGTCGAAGACGGTCGCCGAACGCGCCGCCTGGGATCTGGTCGAGCAGTCCGGTGACCAGGACCGGCTCGCCGTGGTAAATCCGAGTGCGATCCTCGGCCCCCTGCTTGGTGACGAGGATTCAACGTCCCTGCAGATCATCCAACGCATGCTCGACGGTATGCCCGGCACTCCCCGCCTCGGCTTCAGTTATGTGGACGTTCGCGATACGGCCGACCTTCACATCCGGGCGATGACTTCACCCGAAGCCGGCGGCAAGCGGTTCATCGCTTCCGGTCCTTTCCTCTGGATGTCGGATATTGCCGACATCCTTCGGGCCGAACTGCCGGAAGAAGGCGCGAAAGCACCAACCCGGACGGTGCCGAAACCGGTGATCCGCCTGATGGGACTCTTCGATCCGGCGTTGCGCGCGATTGTCGGGGACATCGGTAAGGAGTCACACTTCTCGGCCGCTCAGGCGAAGGACATCCTTGGCTGGCAGGCAAGGCCGATCAACGAGACGGTCGCCGACTGTGCCAGGAGCCTTGCGGCGCACGGCCGCTGAGGCACTGCGGCACGGCTTGCCGGCTGCAGCTCAGCCGAGTTCGACGAGCTCGGATTTGAGCCGCACGAGCTTTTCGCGTTCTTCGGCCACAACCTCAGGCGGAGCCTTGTCAACGAAACTCTGGTTCCCGAGCTTGCCTTCGATTTTCTTTTGATCGTTTTCGAGCTTGGCTCTGCGGGCACCCAGGCGGTCGGTCAGCGCATCCATGTCAAGGCCCTCTGAAGCAAGGATCCCGAAGCCCGCGACGGTCGCTACCGATTCCCCGTCGAAGCCACTTCGAATGTTGACCCGGCTGAGCCGGCCGACAAACTCGAGCACCTTGGAAGCGTCGCCCTGGGCGTCGAGCACGATCTTGGGAGGCACCCCCGCCATGTCACGCCAGCCACGGAGCTGGCGGGTCAAAGCGATGTCATGGTCGATCGAGGCTTCGAGCTGCTCGCTGCGCCGCGCGGTTTCTGCTTCGGGGAAGGGATGGACGACCAGATGGCCTTCGCGGTAGGGGTGGTATCGCCAGATCTCTTCGGTTACGAAAGGCATGATCGGATGGACCAGGGACAGGGTTCGCTCCAGGGCATGAAGCAGCACCTGGGCGATCTCACCATCACCTTCATAGATCCGGGGCTTGGCGATCTCCAGGTACCAGTCACAAAGCTCGGAAAAGACGAATGTGTAGATCTCCTGAGCCGCGTGGGCGAAGTCATATTCGTCGAGCAGGGAGGTTACCGACGCGATCGTGCTCTCCAGGCGGGAAAGTATCCACTTGTCCTCTACCGCCTGCGGGTCCGCCGGCACCGTCCGGACCTCGGGCTCGTCGATGTTCATCAGGATTAGCCGTGAAGCGTTCCAGAGCTTGTTGCTGAGGTCGCGGCCCTGCTGGACTTTCGCATCCGAATAGCGCACGTCCTGGGTCGAGGACATCGAGAGCAGACCGAAGCGCAGAGCGTCCGCGCCGTGTTCGTCAATCTCGCCGAGCGGGTCGATCCCGGTCCCGAGGCTCTTTGACATCCTCCTGCCGTCTCTCGCCTGGATCACAGAGTGGACATAGACGTCCCTGAACGGCACATCCCCCGCGAATTCGATGCCAGTCATGATCATCCGGGCCACCCAGAGGAAGAGGATCTCACGCGCGGTGGTCAGGAAATCGGTCGGATAGAAAGCCTTGAGTTCGTCAGTCTCATCCGGCCAGCCGAGCGTGGCGAAAGGCCAGATCGCCGAAGAAAACCAGGTATCCAGCACATCTTCTTCCTGTACCCAGCCGTCGCCCTCTGGCGGCTGCTCGCCCGAATAAACCTCGTCGCCGCGGTACCAGACCGGGATGCGATGCCCCCACCAAAGCTGCCGCGATACGCACCAGGGCCGAATCTCGCGCATCCAGTTGAGGTATACGCCTTTCCATTGGTCTGGCGTGATGTTCACCCGGCCGTCCTCGACGGCCTCGATCGCCGGGGCTGCAAGTTCCTCCATGCGGCAGAACCACTGGAGCGAAATCAGCGGCTCGATCCGCTCTCCCGAGCGCTCGGAGAACGGGACCGAATGCACGTACTCCTCTTCGGCGCTGAGAGCACCCTCTTCGCGCAGGGCCGCGGCTACCGCTACCTGTGCCTCACCGACGGTCATGCCGGCGAAGCGCTCGCCGGCGGCCTCGGTCATTCTGCCGTCTTCGCCGATCACGCTGATCTCTTCGAGGCCGTGACGACGGCCGATCTCGAAGTCGTTGACGTCGTGGCCGGGCGTGATCTTCAACGCACCCGTTCCGAATTCGATGTCGACATGCTCATCGGCGATGATCGGCAGGCGGCGACCGACCAACGGCAGGATGCAGTGTTCGCCGATCAGGTCTGCGTACCTCGGGTCAGCCGGATTCACAGCGACCGCGGTGTCGGCCATCATCGTCTCCGGCCGTACGGTCGCCACAGTCAGCACCCGGTCGCTCGATTCAACCGGGTAGTCGATCGAAAAGAGAGTGTCAGCCATCTCGCGGTTGACCACTTCGAGGTCGGAGATCGCCGAGCGGGACCCCGGGTCCCAGTTGACCATGTAATTGTCCCTGTAGATCAGTCCCTTCTCGAAGAGCGAGGTAAACACCTTGCGTACGGCCCGGGCATAGTCGTCGTCAAGGGTGAAGCGCTCGCGCTCGTAGTCGCAGGACGCTCCAAGGCGCTGGTACTGCTGCTTGATCCGGGTCGCGTAGTCCTCTTTCCATTGCCAGACCCGTCTGGTGAAGTCCTCGCGACCGATTTCGTGGCGGTCGATGCCGTCTTCCTTGAGGCGCTTCTCGACCACCGACTGGGTGGCGATGCCCGCGTGGTCCATGCCCAGGATCCAGAGAGTGTTCTTTCCCTTCATCCGGTTCATGCGGACCAGGGCATCCTGCATCGAGCCGTTCAGGGCGTGGCCCATATGAAGCACACCGGTTACGTTCGGCGGTGGTATCGCCACCGAATAGTTGTCTTCGGCGTTGCCCGTGGCCTCGGGGTGGAAATAGTCGCCGTCTATCCACTCGGCAAAGATGCGCGCCTCGGCCTCGGACGGCTGCCAGCGGGTCGTTTCTTCCAGCTTCTGTCGGGCCTCGGCGTCCAAGGCCACCGATCTTATTGAGCGGCTTGATCAGGGGCGCTGAGGGCGAACTTCATGGAGCTCTCCAACCGAAACACCCACGCCCGGATCCCCTCGAACTGGCGTGCATCCCAGTGCCCATGACACCACAATGCTTGCCAGTTCCCGAATGATCGGCTGTCTTTGCGTTCCAGGGTTGGGCTTCGCGCGGCGGCGCGGGGGTTGGCTCAGGCAATCTGTTCGCCGAACTCGTCCAGGTCAGAGTCGACCCCGGAAAGTTCGTGACTCGAATCGGTGACCAGGATCGGGGTCTGGCCTTTCTCGATCGTTTCACGGGTGACCACGCACTTGGTCACGTCACTGCGGGAAGGCAGCTCGAACTGAACGTCGAGCAAGGTGTTCTCGATGATCGAGCGCAGTCCGCGGGCTCCGGTTTCCCTCTCGAGCGCCTTGTCGGCGATCGCCTCGAGCGAGTCGTCGGCGAAGACCAGTTCGATGCCGTCGAACTCGAAGAAGCGGTGGAACTGCTTGGCGAGGGCATGCCTCGGCTCGGTCAGAATCCGCACGAGGTCGTCCCTGTTCAGCTGATGGAGCGCCGCCACTACCGGCAGGCGCCCGATGAACTCGGGGATCAATCCGTACTCGATCAGGTCTTCCGGCAGGGCCTGTTCGAAAAGCTCGCCCGGATCTTCCTGGTCGCCGATTGCGGCCCCGAAGCCGATTCCCTTGTTGCCCACCCGGCGCTCAATCACCGACTCGAGTTCCGAGAACGACCCCCCGCAGATGAAGAGGATGTTGCTGGTATCGAGAGTCAGGAACTCCTGATGGGGATGCTTGCGACCCCCCTGGGGCGGGACCGAGGCCGTGGTGCCTTCGAGTATCTTCAGCAGCGCCTGCTGGACACCCTCGCCCGAGACATCACGGGTGAGCGACGGATTGTCGGCTTTGCGGGTGATCTTGTCAATCTCATCTACGTAGATGATTCCGGTCTCGGCCTTCTTGACGTCATAGTCCGCGGCCTGGATCAGCTTGAACAGAATGTTTTCGACGTCTTCGCCGACGTATCCGGCCTCCGTCAAAGCGGTCGCATCGGCGATCGCGAAAGGCACGTTGAGAATCCGGGCGAGCGTCTGGGCCAGCAACGTTTTGCCACAGCCGGTCGGGCCGAGCAGCATGATGTTGGACTTCTGGAGCTCAACCTCCGGGTCCTCGTTCTCGGCCATGCGCACACGCTTGTAGTGGTTGTAGACGGCAACCGAAAGTGCACGCTTCGCGGCCGCCTGGCCGATCACGTATTCGTCAAGGACCGAATTGATCTCCTGCGGCTTCGGCAGCTGCTCGAGATCCAGTCCCGGCGCTTTCGCGCTCGACGTAACCATCTCTTCGTCGATGATCTCGTTGCAGAGATCGATGCACTCGTCGCAGATGTATACGCCCGGTCCAGCGATCAGTTTTTTCACCTGACGCTGCGACTTGCCGCAGAAACTGCATAGAAGTTGCTCGTTGCTATCAGTCGGCCGTGCCAGCGCTCTACCCTCCGGGATTGTGTGCTTGCCGCCGGTTCCCACCCTAACGGGCGGTTGAAACCGGCTGTTCAGATTCTGTTACCCCGGGGAACCGGCCACCCCTGCCGGCGGGAAAGATCTTGCCAGAGCGTCAAGTGACGCTAGGCTCGTTCGATGTCGACCGAAATCAGAGCCGTGACCGAAGCCGAGTTCCCGAAAGTAGAGCCGCTGATCGTGGCCTACCAGACGTTCTACGAGGTCGATGACATCGACCCGGAGCGCAACCGCCAGTTTTTCTCCCGCTTCATCGGCAGCAACCACAGTGGCTGGCTGCTTGGTGCCTGGCAGGCAGACCGGCTAGTCGGATTTGGCTGCTTCTATCGGCACAAGAGTTCGCTCAGCGCGAGCAACATCGTGCTGATGCACGACTTGTACGTCGATCCGGAAACCAGGGGCGAAGGCGTCGGCCGCGCCCTGATCAAGGCCGGCAGGGACCTGGCACGCGAATGGGGAGCGTCGCACCTCGCCTGGACCACGGCTCCTGACAACCACCCCGCCCAGCGCCTCTACGACAGCTTCGACGTCGATAAATCGACCTGGCTCGAATACGAACTCGAGGCCTGACCGCTGACAGCAAAAAGGCCGCCGTGCTTTCGCACAACGGCCTTTGCCAGCTTCCGGCGATCGCCGGAACGCTTGATCGGAATTCAGACCGCCGGCGGCTGGCCCGGGTCAGTCGTTTCTTCGACGATCACGGTCTCTTCGACGGCCACGGCTACGCCATCCTTGAGATCACGCAGGCGGTAATACAGCACCGTTGCGATGATTGAGATGTAGGGGTAGATCAGCACCCCCAGCACGATCAGGACGATTGCTCCGAGCACCGGAACGAAGGAGACCAGTATGCCTCCGACAGCCACTATGCCCCACCACGCCAGCAGTATTATGATGCCGACCCACAGAATCCTCAACCAGTTGCCTTTGGTCAGCTCGAAACTGCGGGACATCGAGTCGAATACACCCTTGTCTTCGACGACAAGCGAGGGCGTCGCGACCACCCACATCAGCGAGAGGATGACTCCGGGAATGATCAGCAGGATGAGGCCGAACCCGATCAGGATGGCGAGCACGATCTGGAGCAGGATGATCGAGACCAGTTTCGGCGTAACCGAGCCGAGGATCTCGCCGACACTCCAGTCCACGCTGCCGTCCTCTTCAACGTCCTGAACGATCCTGATGACCGAACCGATCAGCCAGGCACTCGCGATGATCTGGATCAGCAATCCGATGATGCCAAGCAGGCCGCCATTGCCAAGCAGGGCGACGATGATTGCGGTCGGCACAAGCAGGAGCAGGGCGACAACCCACACCGTGCCGAAGCACTTCTTGTAGATCTCGGTGGTCGCCGAAAAGACTCCCCCGATATCCAGATGGCCGGTATTTTCGGTTGCGTTCATTCTTTACTCCTCCTAGGTTTATGGTGGGCCGAATGGCCCTATGTAACAGTTCGCTGA